>JAZKFS010000034.1:0-21052 GCA_040386315.1 Bacteroidota bacterium | reverse complement strand
CTTTTTCCTTTTTCCTTTTTCCTTTTTCCTTTTTCCTTTTTCCTTTTTCCTTTTTAAAAATTGTCCATACCATTTTTCATAGCGCGGCGGTATATATTTTCGCGGCGAACGCTGCATTTTATATCGCTCATCACGATGATCTCCTTTCTGGGAATTACCGTGGGCGTGGCTGCGCTTATTTGTGTAACGTCAATTTTTAACGGGTTTCGTGGTGTGGTGGAATCCATGCTCATCGGGTTTGACCCGCACATCCGCATTTCTGCAGAAAAAGGGGCTTTTTTAAATAATCCCGACGAGCTTTTAAAAAATATCAAAAATATGCCGGAAGTAACAGCTGCATCGCCTGTTTTGCAAGGCAGAATGATTGCGCTTCAGGGCAATTCGCCACAGGTTTTCACGCTAAATGCTATGCGCCAGCAGGATGTGAATTCAGTTTCAGGTGTGGCTTCTTCTATTATTATCGGTAATTTTAATCTTGGCATCGGTGACTATCCGGCAATTGTACTCGGAGCGGGGCTGGCTGACCGTTTGCGTGCGCTGCCGAGTGATACAATTACGCTTGTTTCTCCGCGCATGATCGAATCGGCGATCACTTCCCTTTCAAAACCTGCCGGAATAAAAGTCATTGTTTCGGGAATTTTCCAGGCGAATGCGCGTGAATATGACAATACCTTTGGTTACACTTCCGCGCAGCTCGGGCGTGAGCTTTTAAAAGCATCAGAGCATTCTGCAACATCTATTGACATTCGTTTGAATTCTATAGAAAATGTCGAAGCAGTTCAAAAATCTTTAAAAGCCACACTCCCGAAAAATGTCACTATTGAAACATGGTATGATCTGCATAAAGAACTCTACGACGTAATGCAACTTGAGCGGCTCGCGTCATTTGTTGTGCTGAGTTTGGTAATTATCGTCGCAGTTTTTAATGTTCTTGCATCACTTTCCATGACCGTTTTTGAAAAGCGTGCTGATATTGCAATGCTAAAATCCATGGGCGCTTCCAATAATTTTATTCAGCGCATTTACCTTTTTGAAGGGATTTCCATTGGCGTTTTAGGAACAATTGCAGGAGTGGCTTTGGGATTGGCGTTGTGTTTCGGACAGCAACGTTTTGGTTGGTTTCAGCTTGATACGAGCAAATATATTCTTTCGGCACTTCCGCTTTCAGTTCATGCAGCAGATGTGATCGCGGTAATTATTATTACCTTAATCCTTTCCTTTCTCGCCACTATATTCCCTTCACGTCGTGCTGCTCAAACACAAATCGCTGCAGCTTTGAGAAGAGAATAGTTAAAAAAAATCATCTTTCAAAACTCCACCACAATCGTACTCTTATCATACAATTCCTCCCACTCCCGTTTTAAAATCCCATACAGCAGTTCATCTTCAAATTCCCCCTCGTCATTTATTCCCGACTCGCGCGAACGGCCTTCCAGCACAAAGCCGGGCGTCTTCTGGATGGAGCGCTGTGAGGCGATATTGGAAACGCGGTGGCCGGTTTCGAGGCGGTGGAGGTTGAGCACTTCGAAGGCGAAATAGAATAGGTGCTGCTTGCTGCGGGGCGCTACGCCTCGTCCGCGCATGTGCAGGAGCGTGTCGGCGCCGGTGTGCTGCCCTTCCGCTCGTGAAAATCCTCGATACTCAATAAGCTGAAGCCCGCCAGCTTGCCGTCCATCCTCGCATAAAAGCCGAACTGCGTGCGCCGCCCATTGTGAAACTGCGGCATGTAGTTCTCGGCGAGTTCGGCTATCATGTCGTGCTCGTCGGGCAGGCCGCGCAGCATGGCGTGGATAGCGTCAATGTTTTCCGGCTCGATGAGGCGCAGCGTGATGCCGTCTGCATGAAGCGCCTTGAATGGTGGTGGCTCGTGGTAGTTCACTTCTTTTTAAAAAACTTTTTTAAAATTATAAAGTTTCGTCATTGCGAGCCGTCGTCTTCGCGGCGTGGCAATCTGATTTTTAAAGCCATAAAGCGTGTAAATCAGATTGCCACGTCGGACGACCTCCTCGCAATGACGACTGTAAAAACAAAAAAGCCCGTTCTTTTTAAAAACGAGCTTTTAAAAACTTTTCGCCTGGTCTATCGCTTCCAAAATCTGTTTGATGATTTTCGGGTGAAGCGTCGTACCGGAGTGAAATGGGACGACAACGCGAATTGTGCGAAACATATAAATCCTGTGGCTGCCTTTCGTGCGGGCAAGCTCGAAACCTGCGGCAAATAGGAGCGCTTCGGCTTCTTTTGCTGTGAGGCGGCGCAGCTTAGACAAGCTCAACCTCAAGCGATGTCGTATAGATTTCGCGGCTAACTGATGCAAGGCGCTCTTCTTCGGTCATCGTTTCAAGGTACAGTTCTATCGCTTCACGCAGGTTAGTCGTGGCCTCCGAGAGCGTGGCGCCTTGTGTCTGGCAGCCGGGAAGCTCGGGGCAGTACGCATAAAAACCATTTTCATCTTCCTCGATGACAGCGGAAACTTTATAGCTCATTTCATTTTCTCCGTAATTTTCCTTTTAAAAACGCTGTATGGTGTAAATTAATGCAATCACTTCTTTTTTTAAAAACTTTTTAAAGAGTCCGCACGCTCACGCGCTTTCGGGTGAATGTGCTAAATAGCTTGTTGCGTTGTGGCTTTAAAAGATTAACTATTAATAAACATTAACAACTTTTTCCAGTACTGTACTATCTGGTTGCTGAACAGAAATAATGAACTGCCCTCTGTCAGTGGGGGGAAATTCCTTTTCATAGGGATCGCCATATCCGCCGAGTGTTACTACTGCTGATACACACATTGCTCGACGATCTGTAATTCGGGTTGCATAAAATTTTATTGACTCCTTTTTAAAGAATCTACCTCTTAAAAAACTTGTATTTTGCATAATCGAATCTAATCTAGCACATCCATTGGTGGAAATTGTCCCGTAAAATTTTGCGATAAATCTATCACCATTTTTAACGTTTGTTGGAGCGAAAATGCTATCTACTTTTACGATTATGTTCTCTCTTTCCATTTGTGGTTCATCACTTACATAGTTATCTGACGAATTATTACTCGGAGAATAACTACCGTAAGTCCACTTAGCATCATCTTTACAGGAAACCAAGATCATTAGTGAAAATACGAAATACAATGCTATTTTCATTTCAGTCTCCTTTGAAAAATTTTAACAAACATAACCGCATTTAAAAACCTCAAGCCACATCAAAGAAATTCTGCCCCGTCCCATACAGCTGCACAAACTTCCTGCGTGTGGCTTCGTGTTCGGGGCGGCGCAGGGGCGGGTCGGCGTCCACAGTTTTAAAAGCTTCGCGGCGCGCCATGTCCACGATTTCGGCGTCGGTCACGAGGTCGGCAAACTCGAAGTCCGGCAAGCCCGATTGCCGCGTTCCCAGCACGTCGCCCGGGCCGCGCAGCTTCATGTCCACCTCGGCGATTTTAAAACCGTCGGTAGTCTCCTCCATCGTTTTTAAACGGATGATAGCCGCCTTGCGCTCCGCCTGCTCGTCCTCCTTTTTATTGAGGTGATACTGGAAATGGTCTTTCGTGGCAAGCAGGCAGTAGGACTGTTCGGCGCCGCGCCCCACGCGCCCGCGAAGCTGATGCAGCTGCGCCAGCCCAAAGCGTTCGGCATCCTGGATGAGCATCACCGAGGCGTTCGGCACGTCAATTCCCACCTCGATTACGGTCGTCGCCACGAGTATCTGATATTCATTGGCCAAAAACGCGCGCATGGCGTCTTCCTTTTCGTACCAGAACATCTGACCGTGCAGCAGCCCGCATGAATACTCGCGAAAAACATTCTGCTGCAAATATTCGTGATGCTCGGTGGCGGATTTCAGCTCCAGCTTTTCGGACTTCTCCACAAGCGGAAAAACCACGTACGCCTGCCGCCCTTTCTGGATTTCCGTGCGGATAAATTCGTACGATTCCATCAGCGCACTTTCAAAAACAACCTTCGTTTTTATCGGCTTGCGGTTTTTCGGCAGCTCGTTGATAATGGACACGTCCAGGTCGCCGTACACCGTCATCGAAAGCGTTCGCGGTATCGGTGTGGCGCTCATCACGAGAATATGCGGCGTGGTTTTAATATCACCATCCGCTTTTAAAGACCGCGAACCCAGGTTTTTCAACTCCGCGCGCTGCGCAACGCCAAACCGGTGCTGCTCGTCAATCACGATTAGCCCGACGTTATTATACGTGATTTCCGACGCAAAAAGCGCGTGCGTACCGACGATTACGTGCGACTGTCCGTTGGCAATATTTTCAAGAGCTTCGCGCCGCGCTTTGGTTTTCTGCCCGCCCACGAGCTGTGTTACGTTCAGCTCCGAACCCTCAAGATACACCGAAATTGTTTTAAAATGCTGCTCGGCGAGAATTTCCGTCGGCGCCATGAGTATCGCCTGGAAACCATTATCCACCGCCACGAGCATCGAAAGCAGCGCCACGATGGTCTTACCCGAACCCACATCGCCTTGCAATAATCTATTCATCGGGTGTCCGCTTTGCAGGTCAGCGACGATTTCGTTAATCACACGTTTCTGCGCGCGCGTCAGCTCAAACGCGAGTTTGTCCACCAGCCAGCGCGCACGGGCGCTTTTCGGATTGAAAACCGGCGCCTGCTCCTGCACTTTCACGCCGCGATGCCGGAGCGCCAGCAGCATTTGAAAAAAGTACAATTCCTCAAACTTCATCCGCGTCTGCGCCCGCTCGATTTCTTTAAAATCATTCGGAAAATGCAGGTTTCGCGTCGCGGTCTGAATATCAGGCAATTCCAGAGTTTTTAAAAGATAATCCGGCAGCGCTTCCTGCATATTCGGGATTTCGCGGTCAATCACGCTTTCGATAATCGTCCGCAGCGTTCGCGCCGACAGCCCGACCGTTTTAAAACCCTGCGCCATCCTGTACTTCGGCAGGATTTTCCCGCGCGCGTAATCTTCCTCGTCTTCCGGCTCAATTTTCTCAATTTCCGGGTGATTAAAGCTCACAAAACCGTACTTATCCAGCTCCGGCTTCCCGCTAATCACCACGAGCTGCCCCTGCTGGAACTGCTTGTCGTAATACTCCACAAAGCTCCAGAAAATCGCCTTCGCCCGCCCGCCGCTGCCATCGGCAATAGTAAAGACCATCATCTTCCGGTTCCCGCCAAACCTGTGCACATGCTTCGCCGACACCGACCCAACAATCGTCGCCTCGCCCTGCAGTGAAAACGTCGCATCTTTAAAAAGATTCGGGCTAAAATTCTCCTGTGCCTCCGCCCTCAGCCGTACAGCCAAATCCTTTAAAGACGCCGCCGCATCACGCGCTATATAGCCCCGCGGGAAATATTTCACCACGTCGCCCGCCGTCAGGATACCCTCCGCCGCTAAAGCTTCGGCCCGCTTCGGGCCTATGCCGCGAACGTATTGGAGGGAAAGAGAATTATCAGGTTGTGTTTTTTGTTCTGTATTTTCGGTCATTTGTATATTTTCTTTTTAAAGAATTCCCTTTTAAATTGTCATTCCCGCAAGCGACAGCGCGTCGGGAATCCTTCTTACGACGAATGAAGGACGCGTCCGTTTGAAGTATCATCCCCCTTGATCCCCCTTCAAAGGGGGAAATTTCTCAAGCGCGTTTTTAAAAGTCTCCCTTTGAAGGGAGATGCCGCAGGCAGAGGGATGACGCGGCATGAGTTCGCGCTTTTTAAAACTAACTGCAAATTAAGGATTCCATAGCGTTTTAAAAACGGAATTACTATAAAAGCTTTTAAAAACTTTTTCTTTTAAAACATCATGAATTATCTTTTTAAAAGCTTATTTCTGCTTCTCTTCATTTTCTTGCAGGTTTCGGGCTGCAGAACTACTCAGAGCGAAAAGGCAGATGATGCCAAAAGAGCGGATTATCTCCAAAAGTATCTTTATAACCGGAAATGGATTTTTGAAAGGTTGGGGCTTCCATCAAGTCATGGAGATGTTGCATTTGCATTAGCAGCGCCGCGCGGGCAGGAGTATACTTTATTTTTTGAGAATGACTCTATTTTTAACGGCTTAGCACATTGCACTCCTTATTCAGGCACGTACAGAATATCGGGCGATACAATTTTTATTATCAATCTTACAACGTCTAAAAGCACTTGTGATGACCATTCTATTACTAAAGAATTTTTGGAAACATTACAATCAGTTTATTTTTTAAAGCAATATGAAAGCGGTATAATTTTATTTTCAAGGGAAAAGGGAAGCCTCGCGTTCAGAACCAATGATCTTCGACCTGTTTTTAAACAAGTAACAATTTTTCCGATTGTCACCGGCAACCCATTCTCAAGAGTAAAGTTTCCTGAAAATCCCTATAATGTGGCCACTGCTCCTGTTATTACAGGTGATACTTTAAAAATAAGCATTGGTTTTAATGGAGGTTGTAAATACCAGGATTTTGAAATTTATGCCGCACGCGATGCTTTTCGTGGGCCGGGTGATGTCTACTCAGCCGACCTGAAATTAGTTCACAACAACAATAAACAGGACACCTGTACAATGCACCTCGTACAGGAGTTGCTTTTCGACTTAAAACCACTGCGCGACATTTTCATTAAGGACACGCGAAAAGAGCATGGTGAGATTTATCTGCTTCTGCATTTTGTCGGTGTGGAAGAGCTTTATGTAGCAAGGGAGCTTATCTATTCTTTTTAAAAACGGAATTACTGTAAAAGCTTTTAAAAATTTCAGACTTTTAATTTTTTACCATATTTCGTCTGTAACGAATCGTACTTTGTCCTGTTATTCAGTTACTTTTGAATATTCTTTTAAAAAATATTAACCTGGAGTATCTATGAAAAGAAATCTTTTTCTCCTTACCTTATTTGCCGTAATGTCCTTTACATCTGCGTGCAAACGTCTTCCAATTGACCCGATAGATCCGATTGATTCAACCGGAAATACAAGCCACCGCCTGACCGGAACATCATGGGAGTTACAAGGAATCACAATGAATGGCGCCGCAATGCAAAAGCCGGTGAATGAGCTCTTTACTTTAAAATTCACAGCAAATAATCATATCGAAGGAACGGCTGCATGTAATGGATATGGCGGAGATTTTAAAGCCGACGCTAAAAATATTTCCTTCAGCAACATAATTTCAACAATGGCATATTGCGGAGAGCAGTCGCTTGACCAGGTGTATATGCGCGCGATGAATTCAGTAAAGACATATACTCACACAGATAATTCTCTGACACTTGTTACCGATTGGGGAGCAACGCTGTACTTCTATCCTGAAAAACATGTTGAAAATCCGCATTCAGACGGAATCGTTAAATTTGCACCTCTCCATCGTGTGGATTTCCTTATTGATCCTTTCCAGATCTCTAATATTAAAGTGCTTGATGAAACTCATATTGCAGTTACAGTCCAGTATAGCGGCGGGTGTGCTGAGCATAGTTTCGCGCTCTATGCGGACGAAAATATCATGCCCGGCAATGCAACTGACTTTGTAAACATGGTGATAACACACTCTGCGCACGGCGATATGTGCGACGCATGGCTCACGAAAGAACTCGTCTTTGACGTCGCGCCGCTTCTTGATAGGTGGAAAGCTGCTCCGCATAGTAATGATCGTCTTGCGTTGCAATTCTCACAGAGCAATATCGGCACGATTCATTTTACAAAGTAATTGTAAAATAGTTTTAAAAAATGGTAATTTTAAAAGAGCATTTCCTTCGGGCGATGCTCTTTAAAGTTTTTAAAAATGGAGTGATTATGAAAAGAAATATTTTCCTTATTGCAATGCTTGCCGTGCTATTATCTACATCAGCGTGCAAGCGCTTGCCCATTGACCCGACTGATGATCCGAAAGACACCACATACGTTCCACTAACGCATAAGTTAAACGGAACAGCATGGAAGCTTATTGATATCGGAAGTGACGGCGGCAGACGAAACGGCAATGTAGAAGGAATGTACACGCTGAAATTCTCCGATAAAATGGCAGGCGGACAAGCAGCGTGCAACGCAACATACAGCGCAGATTTTAAAGCCGATGAAAAAAATATCACGTTCATGAAAGTTATGCCAACGCCTGCAAACTGCGGCGATGCCGGAATGAACGAGATTTATTATAATGCTTTAAAAACCGCGACGACGTATTCATTTATGGGTGGAAGCGCGCTTACGATTTATGCTTCGAATGGCGCGATACTGTATTTCGAAGATATGAATATCAAACCGCCGCAGCAAAATCTGCTTATCGGGACATCATGGCAGCTTTTCGGCCATCAGGATAATCGCAGCATGATGCCTGCGCCAATTCCTGTGAACGAAAAAATAATTCTCACCTTCGGTCTTCAACCGGACGCTTTTGGCGGAACGAGTTTTAATAAATACACCGTAAACTGGAAAGCTGATGATAAAAGTATATCGTTTTACAACCTCATTTCTACAAAAGTTGGAGTTCCTCCGGCTTCGTATGAAAATGAGTATTATCGTATTCTAAGCGGCGCGGCGACGTATCAGATATTAGACAACGGAAAAACGCTCGTTATCAGCGATGCAATTGAATCACTGTATTTCCATACCGAAGATTACATTCATCCTCCATCGGATTTTAAAGGCGTCGTCCAGTTTGCTAATTTCCAGGTTGTGAAATTTCGGATTGATCCATTCGAGATTCTCAATGTGAAGAAGATTGATGAAACGCATATTTCCATCACTGTTCAGTATAGCGGTGGCTGTGAGGAACATGAGTTTAATTTATTTGCTGATGAAAATATACAGCCGGGTAATGCTACAGATTTTGTTCAGATGATGCTTACGCATAATTCAAATGGCGATATGTGTGAGGCGCTTATTACGAAAGAACTTACCTTCGATGTGTCGCCGCTTATAAAAAAATGGCATGAAAATCCGCACGGAAATCACAGGTTAGTTTTGCAGTTTTCACAGAGTAATTCTGCTGTGATTGAATTCACGAGATAGTTTTAAAAACTTCAGTATTTTTAAAGAGTATTTTCTTTCAGGAAATGCTCTTTTTTGTTTTTAAAAGACTTACAAATTCAATTCTGCATTCTTTAAAAAAACTTTTAAAAATCCGTAACAACAGCACCTCTCACCTGTCATTGCTATAGACACCGAAATCAATCTTTTTTAAAAGCATGTTTTTTAAAAGCAAAATATCGCCGGATGAACTTTCGCAGAAAAGCGATACGGAATTGTATATTTTGCTGTGCGGAGAAAAGCGCATTGCGCGTGCTGCTTTTTCACTTTTGTACGACCGGCATTCAGCGCGCGTGTATTCGTACTGCCGCAGAATTTTGCAAAATCCCGCCACCGCAGAAGACATCGTGCAGGAAGTTTTTGCAAAGCTTTTCGAGCAGTCATGCGCTAAAGCTGAAATGACAAATATTGCCGGATTCCTCATTCGCGTAGCGCGAAATCTGTGTCTGAATGAAAAGGAAAAAAAGTATAATCAGCATATTTCCCTTGAGGAATTTCACCTCAGCTCACAGGCAAACGAAGTTGAACGGAGCGAGCTTTTAAAAATGATCGGAGCTGCATTGGAAACTCTGCCTGAAGCTGAACGGGAATCTTTTTCTTTAAAGGAATTTGACGGATTGAATTACACAGAAATTTCAAAAATTCTCAATATCACAGAGCAAAATGTGCGTATCCGGGTTTTTCGGGGAAAGCAGAAATTACGGGAAATTTTGTCGCCATATTTACACGATTCCCGTTAGAATTTAGAACAAATTTTTAAAAATATACAGCTATGAATAATCCATTAAATCTATCAAACTCCGAGCTTTTAAGCGCATATCTCGACGGTGAGCTTTCGCCGCAAAGCGAGAAGCAGCTTTTTGAGCAGCTCGCTTCAAACGATGCATTACGCTCGGAAATGCGCGACTTGCTGGCAATTCATAAAGAGATTGAAACCGGTGCCGTATATTATCCGCCTATGGCTTTAAAAGCTGCGGCGATGGCGAAGGTTGGTTTAGGAAGTGTAGGCGCGGCAGGAGTTTTTACAGCTGCGCTCCCATTTGTGCAAAAAGCGTTCATTCCGGTTGCTTCAGCGCTGGTTGGGTCGCTGATGACGGTGGCGGTTTTTATGAATTTGATGCCGGATGCTGAGAGTTTTAAAAAGAATTCTGCTGAAAATAGTTTTAAAAATGATGTTGAAAAGGGTGAAATTCCTGCAAATGTCATTCTGAGCGAGAGCGAAGAATCTGCGGCAGACGGACAGCGTGAGAAGATGGATTCCCGCCCTCATCCTGAGCTTGGCGAAGGAGGGAATGACAAGTCAGGAGATAATCCCTCTCGGCTGCGCCGTGTCTCCCTTAAAAAGGAAGATACTTTTGGAGAGAAAGTTTTTAAAAACAAAGAAGAGCTTTTAAAAACTGCGTCATTAGAGAATAATTCTTTTAAAAACATTGCAATTGTTACAATTCCTGAGAAGAATTTTTTGAAAGAAAATATTACGCAGAATTCTTTTAAAAGCAATGACAATCCGGCGTCTTTAAAAGAGGTTTTAAAAACAATTGAAGATGAATTTACAACTGATGGAATTCTGCCCAAAAAATCTTCGTGGTTAGATAATATGCAGTTTGAAATTCGTGGGTTTTCGCTGGCGAATTATCCACAGCCACGCACGCTCCCGCAGAGCGACCCGATCTTTAAAAACATGGCAGTTGGCGCGTATTACACGCTGAATGATGAAAATGCAGTTGGTATGGAATTCGGGCAGGAAGCTTTTTCACAGAAGTTTGGCGGCATTGATGAAGATTCAATATATTTCACATATCAGCAGTATCTTGTTCTGCCGTGGGCGGGAATCTCCTATCGCTATACGCCTGACTTTTTGGGTTTTAAAAACATTCGCCCGCTGGGTGGTATTACACTCGCCGGAACAACAGGCGGGCCGGTAGGACGGGCAATGATCGGTGCAAAGCTGTTTCCTGAAAGCCCCGTTTCGATGATAGTTGGGGCTGAAGGCGCGGTATTTGCATACCAATATCAGGATAAAATATTTACTTCACCGAAATTTGGCGTAATGTACGGAGTTTCGGTGAAGTTTTAAAAAGAAAATTTCAATTCAATATAGTCAATAAATGGTGGCCACATTTGATTGACAAAACTTTTAAAAAACGGCAATTACTTACTTTTAAAAAAGGGATATGACAATGAAAAACTACATTTTATTTTTATGCGCACTTCTGACAATTGGATTTGCGTCATCATGCAAATCGCCGACAGATTATGATGCAGACCGCTGGAGTGATAAGGACACGACGGCGAAACCAGCCCAGGCGGAGCTTACAGGCGAATGGTTCCTGGAATCGTATGAGCAGTCAGGCTCTCCGATGCAATATGTTGCGAAT
The DNA here is from genome assembly GCA_040386315.1 of Bacteroidota bacterium. GTDB lineage: Bacteria > Bacteroidota > Ignavibacteria > Kapaibacteriales > DASPKH01 > DASPKH01. The sequence continues at coordinate 9,716 of JAZKFS010000034.1, read as the reverse complement.
GGTCAGACGTATTCGTTGAATTTTAAAGACAGCAAAAATGTGGCCGGCAAGGCGAATTGCAACACGTTTACGGGAACGTATCAGGCAGATAGCCTCATATCGATGACGGCAAAGGTGAGTTTTAAAAATCTCAGCTCGACAAAAATGAACTGCAACATCGTTGATCTGGGAGACAAATATCTGTCAATGCTGGGTTCGTCACTGAAGCTGGCAGTTCAGTATTATTCTTCAGGGCAGCGGCTTGAAATTTCCTATTTTGATGCCGTGACCGGAAATATGTACTCAATGTTTTTTAATAGAAAGCAAACCCCAAATACTAACGTTGATCTTTTAAAAGGTTCGGAATGGACGCTTGTGAGTTTTGAGCAGTTTGGCCAGGCGGCAGAATGGATCCCGGTGGCATTTCAGGAAAAATTGTTCATTTCGTTTTTGGAAGATTCAAAGGCGAGCGGCATGTCAGAATGCACCGGCTTTACAGCAAAATATGTGACCGATGATACGCCGCTGGCCGGAACGCAGGATTATCCGCTTACGATAACAATGACTAACCACGTAAACTGTAATGGCAATTATGGCAACAGGTTTTTAGACGCTTTAAAAGCAACAAAAAGCTATTTCCAGATGGGCGATTCACTTGAAATGACATATAATATCGGACAGGGCGGAACGGTTTCACGCATGATGTTCGTACGCAAAGGCACAACGTGGAACCCACAGGATTCGCTTACATCAACCCAAACAACACTTGTGAACGATCTACCGACGGCTAATATTCCAGCTGATCCATTCAAGATTACTCAAAAATATCCCATCGTAAATAATATTTTAAATCTTGGGGTAGAGTTTGGAGGAGGATGTGCCCTTCATGAATTTGAAATGTTCGGCAAAGTTTCTACCGGTGGAATTGAGTTGCTGCTCACGCATGATGCAAATAATGATCTTTGCAATGCGCTCATTAATACTGAGGCGACTTTTGATTTAACGAAGTTCGTAGAAGAATATAAAAAAATTACCGGCAAGACGAATGGGCAAATTACAATGGTGATGAAATCCACAGGGAATACCGGAGTTCACGCTTTTCAGTTTCAATTTTAAAATATTCATTAAAAAAAAGGACACGTTTTTAAAAAGCGTGTCCTTTTTCATTTTTAAAATCTTCTTTAAAAAAACTCTAATCACTGAAAATAAAAAAACCGTAGCCGCCCGGATCGCGGATAATAATATTATCCACAATTCCTTCCTTATTAAACTCCGTAATTTCCTCGGTGATCGGGATTTTTAAAGCGCGGATATTTTCGATCACATCAAGATTTTTCTCGCCATTAAAATACGTCAGCGACGGATTAAAAAACATGTGCGGGCATGGCGGCTTCATAAAGCTGAATCCAAAACCCGCGTCGTTTGAAAGCGCAATGAAACCGTACTCAACAGCTCCCATCGTTTTTTTAAAACCCAGAATTTCTACAATTTTTACTGACTTCAGCATATCCGTCGTTTCCGCGCTCACGCCTATAAAATTACCAAGCGTGCTGAACGAATTTTCTTCTTTTTGAAAACTTACAGGCGGCTCACCCTCAACGAGATAAATATACATTCCGCTGCCGTCCGAAAGCAAATATTCGCCTTTATGCTCCTTAACAGGAGTTATTTCTTTTAAAAGTTTGATCTCCTCCTGCCACGAACTTTTAAAAAGCTTTACACCTGCGCGGGCTGTTCGTGCGTTGTTGATCTGCACAAGCGCTTTGCCGTCGGTGTAGATATTTTCAGCGAGCTTTTTAAAGCCGAGCGTTTCGTAAAAGGCGCGGCTTTCGGCGAGGTTGCCTGTTGGCGTCTGGATGATTGCATTCATGTTTTTTGGTGGTTGGTGAATGTTTTTAAAAATGGAATTGGCTCTGCATTTATCAGGATTTGTTTGAAGCAAAACTACTAGAATTGCGATTTTTAAAAGAATTTTAAAAAAATTCATTTTTAAATTGTTCGTTGTCGACGTTAAATAACATATAGATTTGTCATTCCGGCTTGTCCGGAATCTTCTTCAGCGGCGTAAGAAGTTGCACAATGGCTAATTGCCACGATGCAGAAGTTTCTTAAGAAAATGTGACTTTTGACATTATTTGAAGATTCCGGACAAGCCGGAATGACATTATTTGCTTTTAAAAATTATGGTTTGGGAAGTTTTTAAAAATATTTTTAAAAGCACATCGTTTACGCTTTTCTGTGAAATACGACCAACCTCATATCGCACGGAATTTCAAGCCACGACCGCCGAAAATTCCCTTAATCTCCCGCTAATATTGCGATGAGGTAACACGCGCTGTTGCCTTATTCTCGCTAATTTTGCTTTTCCCTTTTCAATATTTTTTAAAAGAACTCTTTAAAAATTTTCTTTAGAAAAACTTTCTTTAGAGAATTCTTTTAAAAATTCAAATAACGCTAAATTTTTTCATTATTTATAATAATAGTTTTTCAATGAGCACAGCACAACGTACAGAAATCCGCAATATCGCGATCATCGCACACGTGGATCACGGCAAAACAACTCTTGTCGATCACATGCTTCAGCAGGCGGGTACATACCGCGAAAACCAGGTGGTAGCTGACCGCGTCATGGACAGCAATGACCTTGAGCGCGAAAAGGGTATCACGATCATGGCGAAAAACGCTTCGATCCGCTGGCACGAGCACAAAATCAATATCGTTGATACTCCGGGCCACTCGGATTTCGGCGGTGAAGTAGAGCGTATTCTGAGCATGGTTGACGGCGTGGTTCTCCTTGTGGATGCTGCTGAAGGCCCGCTTCCGCAGACGCGTTTCGTTTTAAAGAAAGCGTTTGAATTAAATTTGCCACCGATTGTCGTTATCAATAAAATTGACCGCCAGGATGCGCGCCCGGCTGAAATTCTTGACGAGATCATGGAGCTTTTCCTTGCTCTTGGCGCGGACTACGAAGCGCTTGACTTCCCTATCGTGTATGCGATCGGCAAGCAGGGAATTGCAAAATATAATCTTGAAGATGATTCTAAAGATTTGACGCCACTTTTTGAAACGATTTTAAAAACTGTTCCGGCTCCGCAATTTGACCACGAAGCGCCAATGCAGACGATCATTACGTCGCTTGACTGGAGTGATTATGTAGGCCGTATTGCTATCGGACGCGTGTATCGTGGCACAATGAAAGTTGGTGAATCAGTTGCACTTATGCGCCCTGACGGGAAAGTTGAAAATCAGAAAATCACAAAACTTTACGTTTTTGAAGGGATTAACCGCGAGGAAGTCCAGGAGGCAAAAGCGGGTGAAATCATCGCGCTTTCCGGTTTTGAAAACGTGCATATTGGCGATACAATTGCAGATGTGAATCATCCTGAAGCGCTTCCGTACGTCGTTATCGAAGAGCCGACGATCGCGATGTTCTTCATGGTGAATAACTCGCCATTTGCCGGTAAAGAAGGTAAATTCGTTACCACGCCGAAACTCCGTGAGCGTTTATTCCGCGAGCTTCGTGCAAACGTTTCGCTTCGTGTGGAAGACACAGATTCTCCTGATACTTTTAAAGTTTCAGGCCGTGGTGAGCTTCAATTAGCGATCTTAATTGAAACAATGCGCCGTGAAGGTTTTGAATTTGCAGTTTCCCGCCCGGAAGTTCTCTTCCGTCGCGATGAGAACGGCAAACTACTTGAGCCGATCGAGCACGTAATGGTTGATGTGCCTGAAGCACACGTTGGTACAGTCATCGAAATGCTTGGCCGCCGTAAAGGTGAAATGCTGAACATGGCGCCAAACGTTGACGTTTTCCGCGTTGAATTTAATGTTCCTGCGCGTGGACTGATCGGTTTCCGTACAGAATTTTTGACAGCGACTCGCGGTGAAGGTATTATTCACCATACATTCGATTCATTCCAGCCGTACAAAGGCGCTATCGGCGGCCGCTCAAAAGGCGCGCTCGTTTCGATGGAATCAGGAATGGCAACTCCTTATGCGCTTGAAATGGTGCAATCACGCGGTACGCTTATCATCCCTGCGGGAATTGAAGTGTATGAAGGAATGGTCGTCGGCGAAAACGCCCGCGAAGGAGATCTGAACGTAAACGCATGCCGCGCGAAACACCTTACGAACATGCGCGCAAGCGGTTCCGACGGTATCGTTCGCCTTGAAATGCCGCGTATCATGTCGCTTGAGCAGTGTATCGAATTTATCGAGGATGATGAATTATTGGAAGTAACGCCCATCAATATCCGCATCCGCAAAAAAATCCTGAATACTGACATGCGTTTGAAAGCGAAAAAACGCGATAAAGCAGCGATGGAAGCTCAGGTGTAATCTTTAAAAGCTCGTTTTAAAAAGCGTATGGTTTTAAAAAGCCGTACGCTTTTTTATTTTGTGTAACTTTGTGAGCGACTAATGTGTCTTTACAGCCATTGCAATAGATTATACATTTATGCGACTTTTTACAACAATCTCAACCTTTTAAAAACTTTTTAAAAACATTTTTAAAATATGACAAAAATATTCTCAACAGCTCTTACCGCACTCGCCATCGGAGCGATACTTTCTTCCAATGCTCAGGCGCAAACATATAAACTGCGCTATACTCCCAAAAAAGGCGAACAGTACAATTATAAAACGACAATGGACATGCAGCAAAGCATGAACGCTATGGGACAGGATATAGCTTTCAATATGGCAATGAACATGCTCATGCAAATGAATATTACGAATACTGCAAAGAACAGCAATGAAATGTCGCTGCGCTTTAAAGATTCTAAAATGACGATGATGGGAATGGCGGCAGTGGGCGGGACAGATACGACAATGGACCTTACTATGCTTGATAATGTAAACATGACTTTTAAAACGGACAGCCGTGGCAAGGTGCTCTCTCTCGATAAGGCCGGAATGGAAACCGGCGCAGATCCGGCTTTACAACAGGTAAACGCCAGTATCAAACAAATCACAAGCGGTTTTACGTTTGAATACCCGGAAGAAGCTGTAAAAAAAGGCGCGAAGTGGACTATTACTAAAAAAGATACAAATGCAAGCCCGGGCGGTTCGCTTATTACAAGCTCAACTATTGTCTATACATTTGATGGTGTAGTAGATACGCTTGGCATAAAATGCGCACGGATATTAGCGAAATCTTCGGCTATGACGATAGAAGGAAAAGTGCAGCAGATGGGTATGGATATGGCGATCGAAGCCGACGGTGCAACGAATGCTACAAGCTACGTGGAGCTTTCAAACGGAATGCCTGTTACCAGCAGTAATTCTACACAAATGGATATGCGCATGGCGATTTCCGGACAGGAAAATATGATAATCCCAATGCAGACCGATGTAAAAGTCGCCGTAGTGCGAACAAAATAGGCAATTATTAAAAAAAAACCTGTTAGCAATGCTTCAACTTTTAAAAGCTTTTTTCTCCTGTGCAATTTTCTTCTGTACGATCTCTGTTTACGCACAGGAATTTCCACCTGTTATCCAGCAGGATTCGGTCTGTTACAAATTCTCCTTTTTAAAAGGTGATTCGCTGGTGTATCTCGTTACGGCAAGTGACAGTATCGTTTTGGATAAGCAACCCCAACTTGTCAAACGCCGTACAGAATCCATTCTGCTTGTGTGCGATTCAGTCGGCGCCAACGGCCATTTCTATCTTACGCAATCTCTTGTTGGCTTTGCTGCACGGGAATCAATACGTGATACGTCAACGATGATGCGGTTTGAATCGGCATGGCTGAAGCGTCGTGCGTCATTTGAAATTGATGAAACAGGCAAACGCTATTCATGGCGGCCGGACGATTCTACACGCGAAGCAGTTGATCCGGGCGGAGCATTTCAGCAAAATCTGATCTTTCCGATAATTGAGTCATGCAAGCGGGTTAATGAATCATGGATGGTTCGCGCTACGGACGATCTGCCGGAAAACGGTGTTCCTGCGCCTGTTCGTGAGCATACAACAATGTTCCGCGCACTTGATCCGGTTGATACTTTAGGTGAGCGCTGCAACCGGTTTCAAATTACCCTTACCGGGCAAGGGGTGAGTGTAAATGGAGTTGAAGGAAAAAAAATCCGTACAACATCAATTCTGACAACCTTTGGAATTATGGAAATAAGCACGGAAAAACATATTCCCGTTCACTTTTTTGTCGTATCGGAAACAAAGCTGAAAATTGAAACGCAGCGTGGGCAGTCCACGCAGGGAAAGCAATTTAACCGCATGAATTATACGCTCGTCAGCTATCGCAGCAAAAATCCTCAGAAAATCCCTTTAAAATCAAAGGCGTTTTAAAATCATTGTTTTAAAAGAAGTTTAGATAAAAGAGGCGTTTTTAAAAAGCGCCTTTTTTTGTTTCTTTAAAAGCTTTTTTAAAGCCGGACTGTAACATTTAACATTTCCCGCCGTTAAATACGCTAACATTACCAAGCCATTCTTTTAAAATTAAAAATATCGCCTTTGAATATGATTATGAAAAAGCGCATCAGCATTATATTGCTTGCCATCAGTCCATTTGTTTTTTTTAAAAGCGCTTCGGCTCAGTCGTCTGGCTCGCAGCCGGCGGTGTATTCACTCACAGAAGCGTTGAGAATTGCCAACACGCGCAATCTTGACATACAGCTTTCCAATGCTCAACTTCGCAATGCAGGTGCAGGTGTAGTAGGTGCTTTCGGTACATTTTTACCGACTGTCTATTTTAGCAGCGGTTACTCGCGCCAGCTCTTTCAGGATGAGTTTACTACGATTAATGTCGGTGGGATACCGCAGCAATTCCGAACTGGAAATCCCAATAATTATACTATGAATGCCGGGATAAACTATACGATTTTCAATGGTTTTTCCCGTGAAGCTAATTACAACAGCGCTCAGAATTCTTTTAAAGTTGCAGACCTTTCAATGCGCCAGCAACATCTGGATGTGGCATTTAATATTCACCGGCAGTATATTGATGTGATGCGCAATCGCCAGATCTCCCAGATCCGCCGTGAAGATTTCACCGCAGGACAAAAAGAAGTTGAAGCCGCCCGTGCCCGTTTTGAAGCAGGCGCTACAGCTATTGCACCTGTATATGCACAGGAAACAGAATTAGGAAATCGTGAACTGGCTATTGTGCAGGCGGAAAATGGGGTAAATATTGCCAAAGCGCGTCTTCTTGCTTTAATGGGGCTGGAGCCGACGGAAAATGCAGAGTTTTTGGAATCGAGTATTCCAACGACTATTACCGATACAGAGATCGCTGCTTTTCGTGCGGAAATGGGAAGCACAAATGCAGTGCTCGCAGCTGCCTTTAAAAACCGTTCGGACGTACAGGCCGCCAAAGCGCGGATTGATGCCGCAGAAGATAATCTTACAGTTTCGCGGAGTGGATATTTTCCAACAGTATCGGCATCTACCGGCTGGACGTGGAGCAATAATGAGTTAAATGATTTTGACGATAGAGGCAGAACATTTGTCGGGATAAACCTGGATGTTCCGGTTTTTGATAATTTCCGCACAAATACACAGATCCAATCTGCACAATACCTTCTTTCGCAAAGCCAGATCCAACAGCAGCAGCTTGAGCAAGGTATCAGGAACGAAGTGCTGACTGCCGTTTTAAATCTGGATGCAGCTGAAAAACAATTAGAAATTACACAGCGGGCGCTTCGCTCAGCCGAACAGAATTTTAAAAGTGCAGGCGAACGCTATAAAGTCGGATTAGCCAATATCACGGATTTTATCCTGGCAAATAACCAGTACATCACAGCCAAGATAAACCGTATTAATGTAGTGTATAATTACCTCGATGCACAAAATCAGGTTCGCTATGCAACAGGTGTTTTAAAAACCGAGTAATCATTTTAAACATATCTTTTAAAAGAGCTTTTAAAAAGTTTTTTAAAACCGTAAAAAAAAGAAATCTCATTCACACACACACACGCTTTAAAAGTACAGACTATGGCTACGAAAAAGAAATCATCAAAAAAGACAATCCTGATAGTAACGGGCGTTATCGTTGTTCTAGCAGGAATTCTCACCGCACTAATTGCAAGTAAAAGTGACAAGGGAATTGAAGTTACAACAGAAAAAGTATCGCGCCGCACCATCACCCAAAGCGTCTCGGCTATCGGAAAGATCCAGCCGGAAACAGAGGTGAAAATTTCATCGGAAGCAAGCGGCGAGATAATTTATTTGCAAAAGCGCGAAGGCGATCGCGTTATGAAAGGCGAAATGCTTGTTCGCGTCAAACCTGATCTTGTGCAAACGCAGCTTGAGCAGTTTAAAGCCGGAATGGACGCGGCGCAAACGAGAATTGCCGTAGCGAAATCAGAAGTCGAACGCGCTCAACGTGAACTGAAGCGAATTTCAGGATTATATGAAAAGGAATTTACATCGCGCAGCGAATTCGAGCAGGCCCAGACAGCTTTTGAGCAGGCGCAGTCACGCTATGAGGCAGCTATTGCGGATAATCAGCAGGCCAATGCTGCATATCGCCAGGCGGCGGTTTCCGTGACGCGTACGACGATCTATGCGCCGATGAGTGGTGTAGTAACATCCCTGTCCGTAGAGCCGGGTGAAAAAGTGGTAGGAACAGCCCAAATGCAGGGAACGGAAATGATGCGCATTGCCGACCTTTCTGTGATGAATGCGCGTGTAAATGTGGATGAAAATGACATTGTACTGATCCATATCGGCGATACGGCGCGTGTGCAGATTGACGCATATCCTGACGAGAGCTTTGACGGCGTAGTATATGAAATTGCCAATTCCCCAAAAACAAGCGCGATGGGAACGCAGGATGAGGTTGTGAATTTTGAGGTTCGTATCCGCCTTTTAAATCCAAACGTTACTCTTCGCCCCGGCATGAGCTGCAATGTAAAAATTGAAACTGAAACGCACCGCGACGTACTTGCTGTGCCGCTTCAGGCAGTAACTGTGCGGATGGATGAGAAAAAAGCTGAACCGGAATTAGGAAATGGCGGCATTCGCAAAGTGGAAGATGAAAAAGAAAAGAAAATGATGAAGCGCCCGCCGTCGGTCGTGTTTTTAAACAAAAACGGGAAAGCAAAGCAAACGAAAGTGGAAACCGGGTTGAGCGATGACGGATATATTGAAATTAAAAGCGGCCTGATAGATGGTGCGGAGATCGTGAGCGGGAGCTTCCAGGCAATAAACAAGGAATTGCAGGATAATATGGAAATCACTCTTAAAAAGAAGGAAACTTCTTCAAAAAATAAAAAGAAACCGTAGTAACATTTCCTTTTAAAAAATACGTTTTAAAAAGTCTTTCTTTTAAAAGCACATCGTTTGCTTTTTAAAAACATCATGAATACACCGGATAAAAAAGAATTAATTATAGAGATCGAGCATATCGCGCGCGTGTATACGATGGGAACGGAATACGTTCATGCGCTGCGGGACGTTTCGCTGAATATTTTTAAAAATGAATACGTGGCGCTCATGGGCCCGTCGGGTTCTGGAAAATCCACGCTGATGAATATGCTGGGCTGCCTTGACACGCCAAGCTCGGGGAAATACCTTTTTAAAGGAATGGACGTGCGTACGATGGACGATAATGACCTGGCAGAGATCCGTAATAAGGAGATCGGTTTTGTCTTTCAAACATTCAATCTTTTGGCGCGTGCGTCGGCTTTAAAAAATGTCGAGCTGCCGCTTGTATATGCAGGCGCTTCTACGGATTTGCGGCGCGAAAGTGCGATAGAATCTCTACGCAGTGTTGGGCTTG
>JAZKFS010000033.1:0-4576 GCA_040386315.1 Bacteroidota bacterium | reverse complement strand
ATCTTTTCAAACCATTGCAAATCGGTTTCAACGTCGCGCTCCACAAACGCATATTGCGCAATAGTCATAAATCCGCCTTGCCGCAGCCAGCCCGGACTTTCTGCTACACGAAAATTCTGTATCATAAGCGCTTCGTGATTTCCTTTTAAAAACACCGCGCCATATTTTTCCTGCAATTCCCGGGCATATTCCACTGTTTCCGGCGCATAATTGCCACGGTCAATCAAATCGCCGACCTGCACAAGAAGTTCTTCCTCACGATTCCAATTCTCGTCAAGCAATTTTTTTAAAGTGTGATAGCAGCCGTGGACATCGCCGACAACAAGAATATTCATAGTTAGTAATTTGTAACTCGTGACTTATAACTGGTTTTTAAAATCTGTGAAATCCAAAAATCCGTGACAATCTGTGATTCAGAAAACTATTTACGCATATTTCTCAATAGCAATCAAAAACGGCGGAAAGTTCTTATTTATTGCGCGATATTCTATCACAGCAAATTGCTGGTTCGGCAGCTTTTGTGCAAATTGCCGCACAGCTTCTGCTTCAATGCTGCCTTCTGCGTGGCCGAGGTAGCAGGTGATGGTGATAATTCCACCCGGTTTTAAAAGATTGATTGCTGACTCAATCGCCTGAACGGTCGTTTCCGGTTCTGTGATAATAGCTTTATCACCATGCGGCAAATACCCCAGATTAAACATCACCGCCGCAACATCGCCTTTTAAAAACTCCTCCATGTGCTCATGCCCGGCGTGGATAATCTCCCCGCGATTTTCAAAACCATTTTTTAAAAGAACCTCCCTTGTTTTTAAAACCGCCTGCTCCTGAATATCAAAGCCGTACACTTTTCCCGTTTCACCAACGAGTTCAGCGAGGAGAAGCGTGTCGTGGCCGTTGCCGACTGTTGCGTCAATTGCGGTGTCGCCAAGGGAGACGTGAGCGGAGATGAGTTTTTTTGCGAAAATAAGTGCGTTGTCGAGCATTTTGTCTGAACTAGGATTTTTAGGATGAGAGGATTTTAGGATTTCTTTAAAAACGTTTTTGATTCTTTTTAAAAATCAAAAATACCGCAATTACGTATTTTTACCATTCTTTTAAAAAATTGTCATTCCCCTGAAAAGGGGAATCTCACGTCAGTAGAAGTTGAAAAAAGTCGTTTTGAAGTTTTAAAAGCACTGTTTTTAAAAACAAGTGTGGGCGCCTGACGCGTCCTGCCGGAGTGAGATTCCCGCCTTCGCGGGAATGACACACCAAAAGAAACCAGTTACAAATCACAAGTTACCAAAAAATGAATATATTCCGCCTCGTCAATCTCCGCCACATGGCATCCGAACCCGGCAAATTCCTCCTCAGCGTGCTTGGCGTAGCGCTCGGCGTGGCAGTTTTTATAGCAATTCGCATTGCAAATAATACGGCGCTCAGCTCTTTTGAAGCAAGCATTGATGTCGTTTCAGGAAAAGCCAATTTGCAAATTCTGTCGGAAAATGGCGCGGGTATTGATGAGAATGTGTACGGAAAGCTGAAGTCTTTAAAAGCTGTTCAGGCAATTACTCCCGTCATCGAACAGTACGCGCAGCTTATTGATGAAAAAGAAAAAAGGGAAAAAGGAACAGGCCAGCCGCTTTTAATCCTCGGGATTGACCCGTTTTCCGATGTGGCGTTTCGCACGTACACTTCTACCACGCAGCCGAATTCCGGCAATACTGATTATTTACAATTCCTCACCCAAAAAGACGCGATTTTTATAACGGAAAATTTTGCGCGGCGGGCGGCTTTAAAAAAAGGGGATTCGCTGCCGCTGGTGGTGTCGGGCGAGTACCGCACTTTTAAAATCCTGGATGTTTTAAAACCCGAGGGAACCCAGGCGAGCGCGGGTGTCGGCATCGGCATTGTGGATATTGCCACGGCGCAGGAAATGTTTTCAAAAGCGGGGAAGCTGGACAGGATTGATTTGATTGTGCCGAAGGACAGGATTGAAGAAGCGGAGGAATATGTTTCAACGCTGCTGCCGTCAGGCGTGGTGGCGCGAACTCCGGCGGCGCGAACGCGGCAGGTGCAGACGATGATTGGCGCGTACGACCTCAATCTCACGGCGCTTTCGTTCATCGCGCTTTTTGTCGGGATGTTCATTATTTATAATACGATTCTCATTTCAGCGCTGCGGCGGCGTCGTGAAATTGGGATTCTGCGCGCGGTCGGAACGAGCCAGCAGCAGGTGTTTTTTATGTTTATTGCCGAAGCCGCGTTTCTGGGAATTCTCGGCGTTGCGATTGGCCTGCCGCTTGGCATTTTCCTGGCAAAACTTTCGCTTCAGCAGATTGCACAGACGATTTCCAATTTGTACATTCTGGTTGTTGTGGAGGATTTGATAATCGCGCCTTCCACGCTAATTATTGGCGCAGTTATCGGTATCGGCGCGGCAGTTGTTTCGGCGATTTTTCCCGCTCTGGAAGCTTCCCGCGTCAGCCCGCGCGAAACATTTTCATTAGAACAACTTGAAACGAAATTTCGCGTAAGCGGAAAGCGCATTCTGATTTCAAGCGCGATTTTGCTCGCCGGAGCGGGAATTGCCTCGATGCAGAAAACGCTTTTTGGCAAGCCTGTTTTTGGGTTTATTGCGGCGGTGTGCGTGGTGCTGGGTTTTGCGCTCTTGATGCCTGCGTTGATTGTCGGTTTTCACGCGATGCTGCGTCCGGTTTTTAAAAAGATTGGCCGCGCTGAAGGAATTCTGGCGAACGATTACCTTGTCGTTGCGCTCGGGCGAACATCCACGGCGACGGCGGCGCTGATGACGGCGATTGCGATGGTCGTCGGGCTGACGGTGATGATTGCGAGCTTTCGCTCGACGGTGGAAGTGTGGATTAACCAGACTGTGAGCGCCGATATTTACGTCGCGCCGAGCAGCAACCGCCTTGCCGCAACAACGCTCACGCCGATTGCGCCGGAGCTTTTAAAAGAATTGCGCGAAATGCCGGAAGTTGCCGCGCAGGATTTGTTCGTCGGCGGACGTATGGTGTATGAAGGAAAAATCGTTTCGTTCGCGTCGGGAAATCTCACGATTCAATCCGAAAACTCCGGCAAAACGTTGAAAGAAGGCGACTGGAATGAAATTAAAAAGACAATAGACACCGCGCAAATCGTACTGATTTCAGAAAGCTTTTCTTTAAAATTCGACAAGCACGAAGGCGACTTTTTAAAACTCGCAACGCCGTCGGGAGAAAAGTTTTTAAAAATCGCCGGAATCGTGTACGACTACACGAGCGACGCCGGGCTCATCCTCATGAACCGCTCGCTTTACACGCAATTGTGGCGCGACACCGCCGCCTACCAAAGCTCGCTCTATCTAAAACCGGGCGTCAACGCCGACGAATTCCGCACACGCATCGAGGAAAAATACGCCGGAAAATACAGCTTACTCGTCTATTCCAACAAAGGCCTGCGCACGGAGATTTTCAGGATTTTCGACCAGACATTTGCCATCACTTACGCGCTGCAGGGCATATCCTTCATCGTCGCCATCATCGGCATCGTCAATGCGCTCACGGCTCTCGTCATGGAGCGCGCCCGCGAGCTCGCCGTCATCCGCGTCAACGGCGCCTCCAACGCACAAATGTACGGCATGATAATGACGAATTCCACGCTCATGGGCTTCATCTCGGTCGTGGTGGGCATCGTGGCGGGGCTGGTGCTGTCGGCCATCCTCATCTACGTCATCAACCGCCAGAGCTTCGGCTGGACGATACAGGTGGATGTGCCGTTTGGCGTCTTCCTGCAGTCATTCCTCGTCGTAGGGCTTACCTCGCTTGTGGCGGGATTCCTGCCGGCATACTTCACGCTCCGGCGCTCCCTGCGCGAGGCGCTCGCGTTTGAGTAGAGAGTTTTTAAAACACTTTTTAAAAAATCCCTGTAGAGACGGATTATTATCCGTCTCACGTCCGCCGTTGCAAAAATGCTTTAAAACCACCAAGGCACAAAGCCACAAAGGTTTTAAAAAGAATTTCACCAGTCACCAAATCTTGTTTCCCTCACTGCGAAATTCCAACCATCAGTGGGCGGTCACCCTTGCCGTCAAAAGTGCTGTTTTATAAAAGATTTTAAAAGGTTAGCTTTGCAACTTGACCCCGGCGGGGTCACATGTTTATAGAATCAATTTATCCAAAAAACATTCACGACCCCAGCGGGGTCGCACCGGCGTTAGGCGTGTTCTTCAGCGATGTGCGACCCCGCTGGGGTTGAGGGAAGATGAGAAACTATTTTTCTATAAACCTGCGACCCCTCCGGGGTCAAAATTCAAAATCTTTTTTAAAAAATTGAGAACGTAACAGCCCTGCTTGCCGTCCGGAGCGCTGTTTTTAAAAGATTTTAAAACCTCTTTAAAAAGCCAAAACCACCCGCGCCCGTCATTGCGAGAAGGTCTTCCGACGAAGCAATCTGCGTTTTTAAAGCCGTATGACGTAGAAATCAGATTGCCACGTCGGAAGACCTCCTCGCAATGACGGTTTTCCTTCAAGCAGACTTCACGCTTCAGGAGAGTTTGGCGTTTGAGTAACGACTTTTAAAAACACTGTTAAAAAGA
>JAZKFS010000032.1:309-3249 GCA_040386315.1 Bacteroidota bacterium | reverse complement strand
ACGGGTTCGCTGGCGACGACGACGATGGAGATGTCGTTTTTTAATGCGCAGAACCGGGTGCTGGAGGGCGAGCTGAATTTTCCGCTGGGCGACGGGCAGACGGTGTCGCGGCTGGCGATGGAGGTCGGCGGGCGGCTGCGCGAGGGCGTGGTGGTGGAGAAGGAAAAGGGGCGTGTGGCGTTTGAGGATGTGGTGCGGACGAAGATCGACCCGGCACTGCTGGAGATGACGGCGGGCAATAATTTTAAAATGCGCGTGTACCCGATTCCTGCGCGTGGCGTGAAAACGGTGCTGATAGCATATGAGCAGGATTTGCGCTATGACGCGGACGGCGCGGCATACCGGCTGCCGCTCGCTTTTAAAGAAAAAATTGATTCGTTTTCGCTGAAAATTGAGGCGTTTCAGCAGGAGTTTGCGCCAATTGTGCGGGGCGATTTTAAAAATGAAGTTGATTTTAAAAGTTTTAAAAAGAATTTTTTGGCGGAATTTACTGAGGAGAATTTTATAGCGGACGAAGCACTTGAAATCGTGGTTCCGGTGAATGCGTCGCGGCCGAAAATTTTGATTGAAGAGGTTGGCGGCGAGCGGTATTTTTATGTGAATTTTAAACCGGGCGAGCCGGAAAATACGCCTTTTAAAAAGCTGCCGCGCTCGATAACGCTGGTGTGGGATGCTTCGGCGTCTGGGGCTTTTAAAAATGTGGAGCGCGAGCTGAGGTTGCTGGAAAATTATTTTTCACGGGTGGCGAACTGCCGTGTGGACGTGGTGCTGTTGCGCAATGATGTTGAAGCGGCGCAGAGATTTGACGTGTCGGACGCGAACTGGGCGACGCTAAAGGAGTTTTTAAAAGGCGTGAAATATGACGGCGCGACGCAGCTTGGCGCGTTGGATTTTACGGATTATCAGACGGATGAAATTATTTTGTCGAGCGACGGGATTGCGAATTTTGGCAAACGTGAAATCAAGCTGTCGCAAACGCCGGTGATGGTAGTGAATTCTTCGCAGTCGGCGAATTTTCCGTACCTGCAATATGTCGCGCAGGCAAGCGGCGGGCAGTTTGTTAATCTCACGGCGCTTTCAGATGAACAAGCCGCGACGATAATGTTGAGAAGGCCGTTCCAGTTTATTTCGGCAGATTTTAAAAACGTAGAAATTGGGGAAACGTATCCGCGCGTGGCGACGCCTGTTGCGGGCAATTTTTCGTTTGCGGGAAAGCTGTTAAAAGGCGATGCGGAAGTGACGCTGAACTTTGGTTTTGGGGCTGAAGTGATGGAATCTCGCACGATTCTTTTAAAAACGGATGATTTTGGCGTGGAAACGGGCGGGCTGATTCGCCGCATCTGGGCGCAGAAAAAGCTGGCGCACCTGATGATACAGGAGGAGAAAAATAAGCCGGAAATCACGCAGCTCGGCAAGGATTTTTCGATTGTGACGCGCAATACGTCGCTCATTGTGCTGGAGCGCATCGAGGATTATGTGCGGCACAGAATTGTTCCGCCGGAGGAGGATTTGCGGGCGGAGTATTTTGCGCGGGTGAATTCGCAACGGCAGAGTTTTAAAAATAAAGATAGCGCGCATTTGGAATATGTGGTGAAGATTTTTAAAAAGCGTGGCGAGTGGTGGCAGAAAACTCCTGAAGATTTTAAAAGAATTTTTGATAATGCTGAAGCACAAAGAATAAAAACGAATGAAATAAATGAGATTATTCGAAAAAGGGCGGATTCGCTTAGACGTGAAGGCGAACGTTTAGGATATGGAATCTTGACCGGTACAGTAAGAGATAAAGATGGTAAATCAGTAAATGGTGCAACAGTAAAGGTCGAAAGAACAACAAGAGGAGCGTATGTTAAGCCTAAAGGCCATTACACTATAGCAAATATTATTGATGGAATTTATAACATAAGAGTTACTGCTGTTGGTTATTATGAAATTATCAAGCAGCAAAGAATTACTGCAAATAAAACAGATACTTTGCATTTTGTTTTAATTGAAGATACCACTACAGATTATTCTGAAGTTGTTGTAATGAGTAGTAGGCGTGAAGCTAATAATAAACCTGCGAGAGAATTAACAAATGTCCCGCGTGAAAATGTTCAATCAGTAGTGCCAATCAGTCCGGGAGTTCTATCACAAGAATCAGCTTCAGAAATATCGAATGATGATATGAGCGACCCGCTACAGCCAATGAGTGCACCAGCTGGAAATGGAAATTTTACAGCTCGTGGCAGTAGAGTGAACGAAACAACAATTCGAGTTGACGGCTTAGATGTTAATGACCAATTTTCACAAAAAGGCAAAATCAAACTCGTAGCATGGAATCCGCAGGCGCCGTATCTCGATTCTTTAAAAACTGTTTCAAACGCTGAATTATACAACGCATATTTGCTTTTAAAAGAGCAGTATGGCGGGAGCGTTGGGTTTTATCTTGATGTAGCGGATTATTTTGCCGGGAAGGCCGAAAAGGCGCTCGCGCTTCGCATCCTGTCGAATATTGCCGAAATGGAGCTTGAAAACCACGAGCTTTTGCGCGTACTGGCGCGGCGGCTGGAGCAACTCGGGCATCATGCGCTGGCGGTGGCTGTTTTTGAGGAAGTTTTAAAAATCCGCGGCGAGGAACCGCAGTCCTACCGCGACCTCGCGCTTGCCTGCGCTGCCAATGGCGAATCGCAACGCGCTGTGGACACGCTCTACGCGATGGCTTTAAAAACGTGGAACAGCCGTTTTCCTGAAATAGAGCTTATCGCGCTTGGCGAAATGAACGCGATTATCGCAAAGGCAAATTCGCCGCTCGACCTTTCAAAAATTGATACCCGCTTGCTTAAAAGTATGCCCGTGGACGTGCGCGTCGTTCTGAACTGGGACACGGATAATTGCGACATGGACTTGTGGGTGACCGACCCCGCAGGCGAAAAGTGTTTTTACTCCGCGCCGAATACAAAA
>JAZKFS010000032.1:0-299 GCA_040386315.1 Bacteroidota bacterium | reverse complement strand
TACGGCCCGGAGGAATTCCTTTTAAAAACCGCGACGGACGGAAAATACAAAGTGCAGGTGAATTATTACGGCACGCGTTCGCAGAAAGTGTCCGGGCCGACGACGATACAGATGCAGCTTTTTACAAGGTTTGGTACACAAGCGGAGCAGAAGCAGGAAGTGACGGTGAGGTTGAGTGAGCAGAGTCGGGTTGTGGATATTGGGGAGTTGGAGTTTTTGGGAGGAAAAAGGTAAATGTTTTAAAGCAGACTTTAAAAATCCCCTCCTCGGAGGGGTGGCCGCAGGCCGGGGTGGGTTCA
>JAZKFS010000031.1:6214-10475 GCA_040386315.1 Bacteroidota bacterium | reverse complement strand
ATTCCGTTGATTGGTTTTGCTGACGATATTGCCGTTATTGCGTTTGTTTATAAAAGCGTTATGAAAGATATTGATAAATTCCTGGCGTGGGAAAGAATTCAGGAAGAAGTGAATATTGAAGAAGCCGTTGCAGTAAGTTAAGATTAAAGACTTTTTTAAAAGCCCGAATTTCCCCGTGAGATTCGGGCTTTTACTTTTAAAACTTAGCCGTTCTTTTAAAAGAAAAAATGCTTTTAAAAATAATCGAACTGATGACGATCAACCCGCCGATGAACGCCCATTTTCCCGGAGTTTCACCAAGCGCGAGCATCACCCAGACAGGATTTAAAATCGGTTCGACGACCGGTATCAGAATTGCTTCAAGCGCTGTAACATGCTTGATGGCGTAGGAAAAAATAATGTAAGGAAGCGCGAGCTGAAGCACGCCAAGAGCGAGAATCGGAAGCGAATTGCTCAATGAAAAATCAGACGTAAGGAGAAATGGAATTCCAATGATCGCTGTCGCAATATTTCCCAGCAGAATTGATTCCAGCGGCGACGCATCTTTCTGTTTTCGCAGCAAAAGTGTCATCCACGCAAATGCGACTCCGCTTAAAATGGCAACGAGATTTCCCGTAAAATTATCAGCTGAAAGCTCGTCAATAAAAAAAAGCGTCATGCCGGAAAGCGCGAGCGCAATAGCTATCCAGTCAATAACTGACGTCCGTTCTTTTAAAAACCACGCACCGAAGATCGCAACCCAGACTGGCGCTGTAAATTGCAGCATGATCGCATTTGCCGCCGTCGTCATTTTTGTTGCGAGCACGAATAAACACACCGTCGCTGCATACGCCAAAGCGCCGAGGATTTGCACACGCGACCACGTGAAATTCGGTTTCCGCAAATATGCAAAAATCACGATCGCCGCAACAAGGCTGCGGCCTCCGGCAATCGCAAGCGGATGCCAGTCAACCGATTTTATCAGAACGCCGCCCAAACTCCACAAAAGCGCGCATAAAAGAAGCAGCAGAAGGGAATTTCGCCGCGCGTGATTATCCATTTTTTTTTAACTATAGAAAAAAGTCCCCACCTTGGAGGGGTGCCGCAGGCGGGGAGGGTTCTACGGCAAAAGGGAAAAACAGGTCTTGTGGCAACGCCTGACGTGAACCCTCCCCGGCGTTCCGCCACCCCTCCAAGGAGGGGATTTTTCTTTTTGTATCTTTTAAAAAAAATTATTTCTTCTCAACTTTCCACACCGAATCTACGAAATAATTTTTGGAATCGTACAGGTTTTTTACAATCGAAAAACCCGTTTCGTGCGCCATTTTCTCAATTTCCGAATCAGAATATTTAAAAGAATATTCCGTGTGGACCGCCTCCCACGCATCAAAATGGAACGATGTTTTTAAAGCATCGATTCGCACATCCTGCACTTCACGGCTGATAATGTAACTTTCCATTGTACCCAGAAATGCGTTGTAATTGGCATAATGCTGAAATTTTTCAACGTCAAAATCGCCGTCCAGCTCGCGGTTTATCCTTTTTAAAAGATTGAGGTTGAACTGCGCCGTAATTCCTTCAGAATCGCTGTAAGCGTGCAACAGCGTATCCGGATCTTTTTTCAGGTCCATGCCAATGATCACGAGGTCGTCGTGGTTTAAAACATTCCACAAACTGCGGAGAAAATCGTGCGCTTCGTGGTGGGTGAAATTCCCGATATTCCCGCCCATGAATAAGATCACGTTCCGCGCATGAGTGCTGGCTTCAATCCATTTTAAAGCATCAAAATATTCGGCAACGATTCCTTTTAAATGCAGGCGTGGAAGCGACTTCTGGAGCCGCTTTGTCAGCGTTTTCATTGCGCCTTCGGAAATATCCACGGGCACATATTTGAACTTCAGATTTTCTTTTAAAAAATGCTCAAGCAGCACTTTCGTTTTGCGTCCGTCGCCCGCGCCGAGCTCTACAAGCTGAAATTCCGCACCTTTTAAAAGTCCTGCAAATTCTTCCGTTTTTGTTTTTAAAATCTCGAATTCGCAGTTCGTCGGGTAATATTCTTCCAGCTCCATTATTTTTTCAAAAAGGCGGCTGCCCTCGGTATCGTAGAGCCATTTTGACGACAACTCTTTAGCGTCCTGCGATAATCCTAAAAGAACGTCCTGCGCAAATTCCTGCGCTTCATTCGTAATTTTTTCAATATCGCTTTGCTGTAAAACTTCGTATTCCATTTTTAAGTAATGTTGAGTTTTTAGTGTTGAATTTTGAGTTGTCAGAACTCGAATTCCTTTTATTTTTAGAAGTATCTAGTCTTCTTTTAAAAACCTCTTTTGACCAGTCACCAGTCACGAATCACGAAGCAAGGCGTATTCCTGAAAACTGCCAACGCTTGTCCGGTGGAAAAAAGTTGCGATATGTAGAGCGGATATGGTCACGCGGAGTAGCACACGAGCCGCCGCGAAGAACCATTTGGTTGATCATAAATTTGCCATTATATTCACCCAGCGCGCCTTCCTGCGGGCGAAATCCCGGATAGGCGAGATACGCACTCTGCGTCCATTCCCACACATCACCGAAAAATTGCGCTGCGCCGTTTTTAAAAGAATGTGCTGGCAGCGGATGAAAATTTTCATCATCAAGGAAATTCCCGTTTTGTGAATCTGCTTTTAAAAAATTACACGCATATTCCCACTCAAATTCCGTTGGCAATCGCTTTTTCGCCCACGAAGCATACGCATCTGCCTCGAAATAACTGACGTGGCAGACCGGCGCGTCTAAATCTACTTTGCCAACGCCGCCGAGCGTGATTTCATGCCACTCATTATCAATTTTCTCCCAGTACATCGGCGAGCGCCATTTTTCGGTTTCCACCATCATCCACGCTTCGGATAGCCAGTAGCGGAAATTTTCGTAGCCGCCTGCATCCATAAATTCCAGGTATTCGCGATTCGTCACGGGACGATTCTGAATTTTAAAATCATTGATAAATGTTTTAAAAACGGGTTGCTCATTATCCCAGAAAAATCCGTCGCCTTTAAAACCGATTTCCGTCATTCCGCCCGGAATTTCTATAAATTCGCATTTCACAACTTCATTTTTAAAAGAATTCTTTTTAAAAATGTCATCGCGATACACCGGATGAAGCGGATTGTCTGCTAGCAGAATATATTTGAGATCCGTAACGAGCAATTCCTGATGCTGCTGCTCGTGATTCAGCCCGAGAATTATTAATTCGTAGATCTTTATAAAAGAATTTTCATCGGTTTTTAAAAGCAATTCCTGAATATTTTCGTTAACGTGAGCGCGGTATTTTAAAATCTCGTCAACCGTCGGGCGCGTCATAAATCCACGTTGGGCGCGGTCGGTGCGTTCGCCGATGGATTCGTAATAGGAATTGAAAAGGTAATTGTACGTCGGGTGAAATTCACGGTAATCCTTTTTAAAAGCTTTTAATATGAATGTTTCAAAAAACCACGTTGTGTGCGCCAGATGCCATTTCGGCGGGCTTGTGTCAATGACGGGCTGCACGACGTAATCCTCGATGGCGAGCGGCGCGCAAATATCGCTTGTTACGTTGCGGATCTTTAAAAAATATTCTGAAAGTTCGTTTGGCTGCATGATTAAATTTTTAAATTGTGAAAATCTCGTCTAAAATAGTATTTTACGGTGATTTGGTATATAAAGGTTTTTTAAAAGCTGTGAGTTCAATTTTTTTTGATTGGTTTTTAAAAGGAAAAATATGTTTTTAAAAAGAATTATGGGGTTAGTGATTGCAAGTGTAATGATGTGCGCCTGCGATTCTGAAGGTAACTACGCTCAGGACGCTGTTTCAAAATCAAAGCAATCGGTTACGGAATTTGACAAAAGGGTCATGCATGATGAAGTCCAGGTAAGGGAAGGAAATATAGGAAATATTCCAACTCCGCCGCCGGAGCAGGGTGGAGCATTTCAGGTTGCCGAACGGAAAATTATTAAAACTGCAAACCTAAGGATGGAAATCAGGAAATATGCGCAATGGAATGAAGAAGTTTTAAAAAAGGTGCAGAATTCCGGTGGCTATGTGGTGAGTTCGTCTTCGGAAAAAGGTGATGAGAATGTGATGCGCGGGAATATGACGATCCGTGTTCCACAGGAAAAGTTCAGCGAGCTTTTAAAAAGGAATTGGACTATGATTTTTTTCATATAAAGTCAAAATGCAGTTTGTCAGAACTCCTATTTTTAACAATAACCAGAGTTCGGCATAAGCCATAGTTTTATAGAAGGAAAGGTAGAATACTTTTTTGCT
>JAZKFS010000031.1:0-6204 GCA_040386315.1 Bacteroidota bacterium | reverse complement strand
AAATGAAACACTTGGCGGACAGGATGTAACGGAAGAATTTTATGATCTGACGGCACGTCTGGATAATAAGCGGAAAACTGAATTGCGTATCCAGGAAATTTTAAAAGCCGCGCGGAGTGTGGAGGATATTTTAAAAGTCGAGGCAGAGCTTTCACGGGTGCGTGAGGAGATCGAGCAGATGGAGGGACGTCGGAAATTCCTTGAAAACCAAACGTCATATTCCACAATTTCAGTGGAATGGCACGAGCCGTATCCGCTTGGCGTCAGTAACGGCCAGGGATTTTGGGGTAAGATTAGTGATGGTTTTAGAAACGGGATTGATGGTTTTGGTAACGTGTTAAGTGGCGTGATCGCTTTTGTCATCGGCGGTTTGCCGCTTTTTGTGTTTGTATTTATTGTGATCTGGCTGGCTTTAAAAATAATAAAAAAACGGCGGCTGAAAAATGTAAATGCAGCTGAAGTTCCTTTAAAGGATGAGCTGGATCTGTAACTTTTACGAAGCTTCGTGTGTCTTTGTCTTTTAAAAATATTCTTTCAATATCTATCTAGTATGAAATCTGTAATTTTTATTTCGGCTTTTTTTGTTCTCAGTATTTCATTTCATTTCTCTGCTTCTGCACAGATCGTTACCTCGCAAACGCGGACGGACGGTTGGACTTTGCCTGTCGGGGAATTAAAAGTTAAATTGTATGGCGCTGACCACAATGCTTCGAGTTTTTATAATGTTACCGGCGGACTGATAGACCGCTTTCGCGATGCGCCGGACAGTGAATCGGTCAGGCAGTCAATTGTCCGCGAATACACGGTAGACTTTACGGGCTATACCGGTGGAATGTATGCAGAATATGGACTTTTAAAAAACCTGACGATGATGTTGGATGTACCTGTTACGCGATGGAATTTGCATGAGCGCTATGCGTTTGACTCAACGTACGAGATCACTCAGGGCGACGATAAAGATACTGTGAGCCAGTTTATACGCCGTGACCGGGCACAACTAAACCGCTTTCAACCTAATTATTACAGCATAGGAGGGCGATATGCGCTGACGACCGGTAATAATCTCGTAGGCCTATCCGGTACAGTCCGTATCCCACCGGGTTTTAAAAATAAAGTGACTGCCGACTCTACAGGTGAATTTATTGAAGATGAGTTTTACGAAGGGCTGCTTGGCCTTAACCTGGGGATTGCTTTTAATAAAGCTTGGCTTGCCAGCAACATCACGTATAATATGCGTGGAGGAGAGTATAATGATGATATGCAATATTATCTTGAATTTGGATCCAAAAATGTGGAGACCACACAGTTCATACTTTTTACCAAATATGTCCAAAGCCTTGGCTCTTTTCAGAATACTTCAAATTTTGATCCGCGCCGTCGCCGGTTTCAGGAAAATTATTTCCTTGTAGGGGGGGTATTTGAGATCGAATTTCAAAAGCAGCTTTCTCTAAGCGCCGGATATGATATCCGGCTTGCGGGGAAAAATACCTGGGCGCTTTCTGCATTTAGTATTGGCGCAGGATGGAGATTTTCACCTGATCCCAAAAAACAGCCCTCTGGTTTTTAAAGCTAAAAAGGGAACTTTAACGTTATAACAATGGTTTTTCGCTGCTTATCATTAGCTGAGTTAGTTCTTTGAAAACAGGGGATTACGTTGAAAAAGTAAGATTAATGAATAAAAATTCATTATTTAGTCATTGGATATTAGCGGAAAAATCCGTTAATTGCGGATCTAAACAGCACTTTTTAAAGAAAAAATATAGAAAAGTTATAGAAGAAAAGTTTTAAAACTACACAGATATTGTGTATAAGCAGTTCGCGCCTGGGTAGCTTCGATCTGCAATTATTCGTACCAACTACATGGAGGAACGCCCGCATGACGAAAAATTTTGTAAAAAAGCAGTTTTTAAAAGCAGCAGTATTTTTCGGAGGACTGACCGTTCTCATGTCATTCAGCTTTCTGGCGCAGGCCGAGAGCAATAGCAAATTTACAACATTTCAGCAAGCATCTGTACAGGCAATTACTGAACAAGATGTAGTAGAAATTCCTACGGAAACGATCATCCCGGAAGCACACGAAAGCTTCTTAGAGCAAAAAGGTAAAGCATCATGGTATGGTCCTGGTTTTCACGGCCGGCGTACAGCCAGCGGCGAAAGATATGACATGCACGACTTTACGGCAGCTCACAGAACGCTTCCTTTTGGCACGATCGTAAAAGTAACAAATCCGGCAAATGGTAAATCCGCATTAGTTCGAATTACCGACCGCGGCCCATTTTGCGGGAATCGTATTATTGACCTTTCGTACGCAGCCGCACAATACCTGGGCGTAACCGTATCGAAAGTACAATTAGAAGCTTTTAAAACAACTGCTGCTTCGGCAGAAAACGAAACAGCGCAATCAGTCGCTTTTTCACCGGAAAATGACGCAGTTCTTATCCCTTTTTCGGAATTCGCTCCGGTTGATTCATTATCAGATTTTACGGATGCGCTTCGCGAGCAGGATAAATTATCAGAGAAAATGGCCGGACAAAAAATATTCCTGGCAATGCAGCCAAAAGCTTTAAAAAATGCAAAAGCGAAATATTATGTCGGCGTTTTAAAACCAACTCCTGTTAAAACTAAATTAGCTGCCGCCTCAATTGTTCAGGTCAGCGACTTTAAATAAGAGCTTTTAAAATTTTTAAAACATGATTTTTAAGATTTTTAAAAGCATTTATATCAATCTTAAAAATCACCAATGATTTCACAAAAAAGCCCCTCAGTTTTTAAAACTGCGGGGCTTTTTGTTTTTAAAAAAGCAGATGGTAATTATGACAATCTCCGAAGTTTTAAAAGAAAGAAAAATCCAGATCATTTCCATGCTGATGGTCTATATGGGAATTTCATTATGGCTCGGCGGGCTGGTGTTTTTTGGTTTTGGCGTCGCATCACAGATCTTTAAACTCTCGCCGTCGCGCGATGTGGCGGGGCTTCTCAACCGCGCATTTCTGCATCGGCTGAATATTATTGAATTCGTTTCCGCAGCATTTTTGCTTATCGGAATATCCATGTATAATTTTCGTTTTAAAAGCTTTTTTCATCGTGCACCGCTTTTTTTGGCTATTGTTGCCGTTACGCTTTTGTGCGGTTATTCATTCGTTATTACGCCTTCGATGAACGAACTTCTTTTAAAAATCCCGTCGTTTGAAAATGTCGTTGACCCGGTTTTAAAAGCCCAGTTTGATACGTATCATACAATGTACTCGATGCTTGTGCAGATCAATCTTCTTCTGCTTTTCGTAATTTTTTTGTGGCAGACGATTATATATACCGGCGCGGATTCCTTTGAAAAATCTCTACATTCACAATAATAGATTCCTAAGAAAATTCAACAATTTCCCTTAAAAACGCTGACGAAACTGTAACATTTTTGCACTTGAACGTTTATTACTGCATTCACTATTTCATACTTTATTATTTATAGACATCAATGAACGATAAACTGACTCCTTCACGCCGCAACTTTTTAAAAACCGCCTTTGCAGCGAGCGTTGTAGCTACGTGCGGTACAAGCGCTATCGCAAAAATCCTTCCTGATCTGAAAGAGATTGACGGAAGTATTTTAGGTGTATATAATGTTGTACTTGCTACTTTCCCATCGCTTGCCAATGTTGGCGGCTCAGTTGTTATTACAATACCTAAAGCTACAGGCGCAGCCCGCAAGATGGTTGTAACGCGTACATCAGCTGACGCTTTTATTGCTGTTTCAGCATTATGTACGCACCAAGGCGTAACCGTAGAACCTTACAATCCTTCCACAAAACAAATTGTGTGTTTACAACATGGTTCTGTATTTGCAATAGATGGAAAACTTGTTTCAGGACCGGCTTCTTCTAATTTGACAAAGTATATAACTACCTACGCAGCCGGTGATACTTCTGTAGGGATTGAAGTGCCGGGTTTAGTAGGCGTAGATGAAGAATTTGAAAATAGGTTCTCGCTTGAAAATTCGCCAAATCCTGCTACGGATCAAACCATGATCCGCTTTACCCTTGAGAGAGAATCGAACGTTGTTTTAAAAATAATGAATACGCAGGGACAGGAAATTGCGACGCTTCTTGATGAAAAATTATCAACAGGAAATCACAACATTCCTTTTAAAACCAATACTTTGGCGGCCGGCGTATATTATTATCAAATAACAGCTAATGGATTTTCACAAACAAAACAACTGACAGTCGTTCGATAAGGCATTAAACTATTTTTAACGGGAGAACCGGTTACGGCTACACGCTGTACCGGTTTTTTATTTTACGGGTTATTGTTGTAATTTCCCGAAAGAATCAGTATCACTCAGAGTTTAAAAAATGCTCGTATTTCTTCCCGGCACTTCCGATACACCACAGGAAAATAATCTTGGCGGAAAAGCATTTTTCCTTGCAGAATTATCGCGCTCGGGCTTTAATGTTCCCGCGTGGTTTTCACTTACGGCTGAAGCTTTTAAAAACTCAATTCCAAATATACATTCTTTTAAAAACCCACAGGAAGAAATCGCGCAAATTGAGCTTCCAGATGTTTTAAAAAACGAAATTGATCAAACCTGCGACAAACTTTTTTTAAAAGACAAACTCCTCGCCGTTCGTTCATCCGCGGTCGGTGAAGATAGCGCCGGAGCGTCGTTTGCCGGGCAACTCAATTCATTTCTCTATGTGAAATATGACGACCTTTTTAAAACAATCCCAAAAGTCTGGGCTTCGGCATTTTCCGAGCACGCGCTGGCGTACCGGAAAAATCATGGTTTGAATGAAACCGATATTCGTGTTGGCGTGGTGATTCAGGAGATGATTGACCCTGATGCGGCGGGTGTTGGGTTTGCCGTTGACCCGGTAACCGGGAGGCGCGATGCAGTCGTGATTTCAAGCGTATATGGTTCGGGTGAAGGTCTGGTTTCAGGGCTTTTAAATGCTGACACATTCACGGTTTTAAAAGGTGAAATTTCGTCCGAAATAGTTTTAAAAGAGCAGAAAATTGCGCTTTGCAAAAGTGGAAAAGGAACGGAAACTGTTGAGGTTTTAAAAGAATTACAAGATCAGCCGAGTTTAAACAATGACGAAGTTTTAAAAATCGCAGAAATTACACGCAAAATTTCAGAGCATTTTGGCAGGCCGCAGGATATTGAGTGGGCTTTTAAAAACGGCGAGATTTATATTTTGCAAAGCCGCGCGATTACTACACTGCACAATCTCACCGACACTTCGCAAAACCGCCGCGTGTGGGATAATTCCAACATTATCGAAAGCTATTCCGGCGTTACGACGCCGCTCACATTTTCCTTTGTTCGAGATGTGTATTCGGAAGTGTACAAGGAATTCAGCCGTTTCATGGGCGTGGAGCAGGAAATAATTGAGAAGAATCATACCATTTTTTCAATGGTCGGGTTGATACAGGGGCGGATTTATTATAATCTTTTTAATTGGTACAACGTGCTCTCGCTGTTGCCGTTGTACTCGGTGAATGCGGGTTTTATGGAGCAGATGATGGGTGTTCGCGAAAAAATGGACAAGCCGCAAACGCTCATTCGCAGCGAAAAGAACGCGTACCTGCAAAGTGGAAAACTCGTCGTCCGGCTTTTAAAAAACAAGTCTGCGCTTGATGGCGAAATTGCGAAATTTTATACGCTTTTAAATGCGACGCTTGCAGAATATGAAAACCGCGACCTCACTGGAAAAACGCCGGAAGACCTGAAGGCCGCGTACTTTGACATTGAGCAAAAGCTGTTGCTGCAATGGCGTTCGCCGATTTTAAATGATTTCTACACAATGATATTTTTCGGTGTTTTAAAAAAGATGATTTCCGGGCTTGGCATCGAAGCTGGCGACACATTGCAGAATGATGTGCTCGCAGGCGAAGGCGGAATTATCTCAACTGAACCAATTGAAAGCATTCAGAAAATTTCAGCGTTGGTTTTAAAAAATGAGCGAGCGACGGAGCTTTTTAAAAGCGCGGGTGAAGATGAAATTATGCGGAGAATCACGGAATTTCCCGAAATTCACACTGCTTTTAAAAACCATATTGACAAATTCGGCAGCCGTTTTGTGAATGAGTTGAAGCTTGAAACAATCACGCCAAAACAGGAACCCGCGCTGCTCGTTCGCCTTGTAAAACCGTACGTTGTCCAAAATATTCAGCCGAAAGGAAACCACGAACACGAGCTTGCGTTGC
>JAZKFS010000030.1:76868-77207 GCA_040386315.1 Bacteroidota bacterium | reverse complement strand
GTGTAGATGAAGTGAAAAATATGCCGCAGCCGATAATTCTCTGCTGTAAGAGTGTCGGACGCAGCGCAGTGGGCACCGCGTTTTTAAAAGCGCACGGTGTGGACTGCGAAAATGGCGGCGGCTGGATGGAAGTAAATCATAATTACCAGGTGGCATAAATGCTGAACTTTTTAAAAAACATGCTCGGGCTTGGCCCGAAAACCGATTTCGCCGGGCTTGTTCGCAATGGTGCGACAATCCTCGACGTTCGTACAAAAGATGAATTCGGGGGCGGCCACATCGCAGGCGCGGTGAATATCCCGATACAGGAATTGCAAAGCAATATGGCGAAAATTGACA
>JAZKFS010000030.1:13134-76858 GCA_040386315.1 Bacteroidota bacterium | reverse complement strand
TAAACCCGTCATCACGTGTTGCGCTTCGGGCGTTCGCAGCGGCGCGGCTGTGAATCTTTTAAAAACCGGCGGTTTCAGCGAAGTGTATAATGGCGGCAGCTGGACGGGTTTGCAACGTAAATTATAACAGTTTTAAAAACTCTCACAAATATTGTAAAAAGGTGAATATCATGGAAAACGCACATTATTATGAAGTCGGGCTACACTGGGACGGCGGCCGCACCGGTACGCTTAGCTCGCAAATTTTGAACGACACGATTGAAGTGGCCACGCCGCCGGAATTTGATAAAGGAGTCGCCGGAATCTGGTCGCCGGAACACCTGCTTGTAGCCGCAGCGAATAGTTGCCTGATGACGACATTTCTCGCAATTGCAGAAAAATCGCGGCTGGACTTTTTTGAATTTACGTCGCACGCAACCGGGAAATTGGAACAGGTGGACGGGAAATACATGATTAGCGAAATTACGCTAAGGCCCGTTTTGACGGTTTTAAAAGACGAAGATGTTGACAAAGCGTCGCGGCTGCTTTTTAAAGCTGAGGCGAATTGCCTGATTACCGAATCGCTGAAAACGCACATCACGCTGGAGCCGTCAATTCGCCTTCAGTCAATTTATGCGGAATAACTTGCGTGAATCTTTTTAAAGGATAGGTTTTTAAAAGCCGGAATGTATTTGCATTCCGGCTTTTTGATTTTTAAGAAGCGGTTGTAAAAGAATTGCGAAGCGGAAAATCACGCTGTAATTTTGCCTGCTAATTCTGTTTTTTTTAAAACCAACAACTACGCACAATGGATTACCCGAAAATCATAAAAACCGAATGGCATTCCGACAAAAAACTCATCGTCACGCAACTCAGGGGCGATGTGGAAATGAGTGATGTTGAACGCTGGGAAACTTCTTTTAAAAACGCGCTCGGGCAAATAGAAGACAACGGTGTTTTTAAAATATTCGTCAATCTTTTTGGTTTTAAAGCGGCCGATATTGAGGCACACAAACGCTATCGTAATATTATCCCGCAAACGCTCGCCGATTATGGATGGAAAGTCGGTTACGTGGATTTATTCGAAGAATCAAAAGATATGGTTTTTAAAAATATTCGTGGAATTCGCTGCGTTGGCGCAGCACACGTTCATCAGGACGAAACGAAAATTGAAAAATATGAAACGAATTTTGGTCGTGAAAATGAACGATTTTTTACCGACCCGGAAAAAGCGGATGAATGGATTAGAGCTTTAAAAATTGCGGATTAAAACTATATTTCAAAAAGCAAAAAAGCCGGAATACGATGTGCATTCCGGCTTTTTTGCTTTTTAAAAACATGCCGAATATCATGTTTTAAAAGTAAAATTTGCTGTAAGTTTGCTGTATTGTTTCTTTAAAAAAGATCACCAAAAGTATTCGCCATGAAATTCCTTTTAAAAATCCTCCTGCCGATTCTCCTGCTGGCCTCCTGCGGCAAAAAAGAAGAAACGATAAAGCCAACCGTTGAAAATATTTCCGAATCGGTGTACGCGTCGGGCGTGGTAAAAGCGAAAAATCAGTACGAGGTTTTTTCGACCGTGAGCGGGCTTTTGCAGGAAATCCTAGTGAAGGAAGGCGATGTGATTTTTAAAGGCGAGCCGCTGCTGCGCATTAAAAATGAGCAGTCGAGATTGCAGTCGCAGAATGCTGAAATTGCCACGCGCTACAACGACGTGAGCGCAAATTCTGCCAAGCTTGGCGAACTCCGCGAAAATATTGACCTCGCGCGTGCACGCATGAATAATGATGAACTGATGCTGAAACGCCAGCGCAATTTATTTGCTGAAGGCGTCGGCGCGCGCGTGGAAGTTGAGCAGCGCGAACTTGCTTTTAAAAACTCGCAAACAGCGTATCAGTCGGCAAATCTGCGTTTAAAAGATGTGCAGAAACAGCTGAAATTCGCCGAAGAGCAATCGCGGAAACAGCTCGAAATTTCGCGTGCAACAGCGCAGGATTTTACCGTGAAAAGCGAAACCGACGGGCGCGTGTACCGCATTTTAAAAGAGCGCGGCGAGATTATTTCCCCGCAGCTTCCTGTGGCGATTATCGGAGACGCGAACGTGTTCCTGCTGGAGCTGCAAATTGATGAATACGACATCGCGCGCGTGAAGCCCGGGCAGAAAGTTCTCGTCACGCTTGACAGCTACAAAGGCGATGTTTTTGAAGCGGAGGTGACGAAGATTTTCCCGATCATGAATGAGCGCTCAAAGTCGTTTACTGTCGAGGCCGAGTTTTTAAAAGCGCCGCCGACGCTATATCCGAACCTCACCGCCGAGGCGAATATCGTGATCCAAACGAAAGAAAAAGCGCTGACGATTCCGCGCAATTACCTCGTAGACGAAACGTACGTTTTAAAAGAAAATAACGAAAGGAAAAAGGTGAAAGTCGGTTTAAAAGATTATCAGAAAGTGGAAATTCTGGGTGGGCTTTCATCGGGTGAAGCGATTGTGAAACCGGGGAAATAAGTTTTGGGAGTGTGGTGAGTTTTGGGAGTTTTTAAAAGTGATTTGTAAAACCTTTTAAACTTTTGAAATACTTTTTAAAATGTCATTCCCAGCGCAAGCGGGAATCTCACATTAGCCGGACGCGTCAGGTTACTATCCCTTTTTAAAAATAGACTTTTAAAATTAATAACAGCGTTTTTCAACTTCTTCCGGCGCGGTCATTCCCCGTCCTTCGGGCACCCCTTTCAAAAGGGGACTTTTTCGGAAAATATACAAAAACGAAAGTCTCCCTTTGAAGGGGGATGCCGCAGGCAGAGGGATGAATACATCAGAAGGTCGCGGTAGCCGGACACGTCAAACTATCGTGAGATTCCCGCTTGCGCTGGGAATGACAGCTTTAAAAATTACGCATTACAATCCGAAAATTTTAAAAAGACTTTTTAAAAAGAAAAAAATGAACTTCGCACTGCTTTTCGACATCGCAAAATCGCTACTGCTGGCGCGTTTGAAACAAACGGTGGTGGCGGCGGTCGGCGTTACGTTCAGCATTACGATGTTTATCACGCTGCTGAGCTTTATGACGGGGCTGAATGAGATGCTCGACGGGCTGATCCTGAACCGGACGCCGCATGTGCGCATGTTCAATGAAATCAAGCCGAATGCGAATCAGCCGGTGGATCATGTTTTTAAAAACAGTCATAATTTCGTTCACTCGGTGAAATCAAGCGGCAGCCGCGTGGAAATTTACAATAGCGGCGCGATTTTGCAGGCGCTTTCGCGCGATGAGCGTGTGCTGGGTTTTGCGCCGCGGCTCACAACGCAGGTGTTTTTTAATGATGGCGCTATCGAACTGGCGGGCGTGGTGAATGGCATTGATGTGGAGTCCGAAACGAAGCTTTTCTTTTTTACGGATTACGTCGTTGCGGGTTCGGCAACTGACGCAAAAAATACTGCCAACAGCATTATCCTCGGCAAAGGCCTTGCGGAAAAACTGCTCGCGGACGTCGGCGATGTGGTGCAGGTGACGACCGCGCAGGGCGAGCGTTTTCCTTTAAAAGTCGTCGGTTATTTCCAGTCGGGCATCCAGGAATATGACAAAGTGCAATGCTACGCGAGCATCGGCACGGTGCAGAAACTCCTTGGCAAGCCGGCAAATTACATGACGGATATTTCCGTAAAGCTGAAAGATTTAAAGAGTGCGCCGGCTGTTGCAAAGGAATTTGCGGCGGTTTTTAAAACTGAAGCGGAGGATATTCAGACGGCGAATTCGCAGTTTGAAACCGGAACGACAATCCGCACGCTTATTTCGTATGTTGTTGGAATTACGCTGCTCACGGTGGCGGGATTCGGGATTTACAACATTTTAAATATGATGATTGTCGAGAAAATGGATTCCATCGCGATTTTAAAAGCAACGGGTTTTTCGGGGCGCGATGTCAATTTTATTTTCATCATTATTGCGCTCAGCATTGGTTTTTTTGGCGGCACGTTGGGGCTGATAATGGGTTTTATCCTCACGTCCATCATTGACCGGATTCCGTTTAATACCGCCGCGCTGCCGACGATTACCACGTACCCGATTAATTTCAATCCCGTTTTTTACTTTATCGGTTCGTCGTTCTCGCTTGTCACAACGTACTTTGCGGGGTTTTTCCCGGCGCGGAAGGCGGCGAGGATAGATCCGGTCGTGATTATCCGGGGGAAATAGCATGAGCGGCCTGATTTTAGAACTGCGCGGAATTTCAAAAAGCTTTCATGACCCCGTCACGATTGACGTTTTAAAAGACGTCAGCTTCACGGTGAATAAAGGCGAATTCGTCTCCATCATCGGTAAATCGGGCTCCGGCAAATCCACGCTGCTCTACGTCCTCTCCACGATGGACACTGATTTTCAGGGCGAACTGCTCATAGACGGCGAGACCACGCGCGGCAAATCCGAACGCGAACTCGCCCGCATCCGCAACGAAAAGATCGGTTTCGTCTTCCAGTTCCACTACCTTTTAAACGAATTCACCGTTTTAAAAAACGTGATGCTGCCGGGGCTGAAACTCGGTAAATTTTCCGCGCAGGAAATCGAGCACCGCGCCATCGAACGCCTGAAAACACTCGGCATAGACAACCTTGCTTTAAAAAAATCCAACCAGATTTCCGGCGGCGAAAAGCAGCGCGTCGCCATCGCCCGCGCCATGATAAACGACCCACAGATAATCATGGGCGACGAGCCCACAGGCAACCTCGACAAGAAAAACAGCACCATCGTTTTCGACACTTTTAAAAAGCTCTCCGCAGAGCTGAACCAAACGCTCCTCATCGTCACGCATGACCCCGAGTTCGCGGCGAATACGGGAAGGATAATTGAGATGGAAGATGGGCGGGTGATTAGGATGTAGTTTTTAAATACGACTTTTAAAATTTTATGAAATATAAAATACTCGTAATTGGCACTTTATTTCTAGTAATTTCAATTTTTGCAATTTATCACTTTAGGTTTCAGCTTAATGATTCACAGCTTTTAGGTATTCCATTTGAATATTCAGAAGTTGAAATTGCAACTACAAATATTGATGCAAAATTTTTAAAAATAGAAATGTCAATCTGGGGAACGGACTATATTGACCAGACTATTTTTGATGATTTTAAAATATATAAAATTCCAGAAGGCTACGGTGAAAATGATTGGTATCTCAGCTACAAGGACAGTTTATGGGCAAGCTTTCGGCATTTTAAAACCAAGAACTGGCGAGATGAGCTTTATCAGTTTCACTTTTTTAAAACTGATAAAGATAGTATTTCATGTAAAGTAACAATAACTGGAAGTAATTATACTGAATCAAGAGTTTTAATTTTAAATCAGTCTCGAAAGCCATATATCGGTTCTTCAAAAAGACATCAACAATAAGAATTTGGCTTTGATTTTAAAAGTCTTTTTAAAACATTATCCAATGCACCTCACCATCACCCAAATCACACCCGAACATCTCGCCGAATACGCAGCAATTCCCATGTTACTGACCGTGACGGAAATACTTCAGCCGGAGGAAATTGACAACGGCCTGGGCGGAATACTTTTTAAAACAGTAGCAGTCGAGCCGTATGTGAAGGACTACGCGCCGCACGCAAATCCGCACGAATGGACGCAGCAGTTCGACACGCGCAACTGGGGATATTTCATCGCGCGTGATGCCGGAAAGCCCGTCGGCGCGATGACGCTCGCTTTTAAAACGGAAAGTGTTGGAATGCTGGACGGGCGCGAGGATTTGTGCGTGCTGTGGGACATTCGCGTTCACCCCGACCACAAGCAAAAAGGCATCGGCGCAGAGCTTTTAAAAACAGCGAAATTGTGGGCGAAAGAGCGCGGCTGTGCGCAATTGAAAATTGAAACGCAAAATGTGAATGTGCCTGCGTGCAATTTTTATGTGAAAAACGGCGCGCGTCTTGGGGCGATAAATAAATATGCGTATGGCGATGATGACATTATGCTGCTTTGGTATATTGATTTGTAGGGAGTTTTAAAGAAGAAAACTGATGCACAAATTTGCTATATTGCAAAAAAGCTTTCATCTCTTTTTAAAACTTTTAAAAAATGTCATCTCGCCTGCAAAAAACCAACCGATGGCTGTTACTTTTTGGATTTATTATTGGAAACCTTCTTTGGGTAAAGACGCTGTATGATATTTCGCAATATCACACCGTCAATCCGCGTTTTAGCTTTCCTGCGATATTCAATATTCTCTTCGTAGCCGGAGCCTTACTGAATATTGCTTTGAGTGCTTATGTTTTAAAAGGAATCTGGAATGCTGAAACGGAATTGCAACCGCGCCGCGATGTCTGGACATATATTTTCCTGCTGGCTATTCCACTGACGGTGCTGTGTGTAAGCCCGGTTTGCTCCACGGGGAATATTCTCATCGCGCCATATCTCGCAAGCACTATTATCAGGATTGGGCTGTTGATTGTGCCATTCATCGTATTATTCGTATATCTCCGCGGCAAAAAAGAAGCCGGAATTTTCATCCTGTTAGCTTCAAGTCTTTTGCTACTTTTTCCTAACGACGAATGTTTTAACCCATTCAATTACTGGTGGATTAGAAAAATTAGTGCCTCGCCACTGACGTATTTACCGGTGATGTACGCAATTTTATTCGTTGTGACCGGGCTATATGGTAAGAATAAATATTTGATTACATTTATTCTTTTTGGGCTGTGTGTTGGTTCGCTCGCTATTAGTCTTGGGCACAGGTTGCGTTTTTTGTGGTGATTTTTAAAATTCATCGTAGAATTGCTAATCGCTTTAAAAAAGTAAAAGCCGAAATGCGTGATGCGTTCCGGCTTTTTGCGTTTTAAAAAAGCACTTTTAAAAATATATCGTTGCAAAAATTGCAGAAGCAGTGTTGAGAGTAATCCTACCGGGTGCACCAAATCTGCCTGAATTATCGTCAGATTTTGCGATATTGAGCTGCGCTTCTACACCCATGCTGAACTGCTCGTGAAAGAAATACTCACCGCCGCCGGCTAATCCAAAGATAAAATCCATAATACCGTCACCACTATTGGGAGATGCATAGAGAATTCCGCCCTTTACACCGAAATATGGCGCTAATGCAGCCCGAGAAGTATAAAATCGCATTGCAAGACCTGCCGCAACATCCGAACCGCCATCTTCCGTCCATGCCATACCGAGAGCAGGTGCCAAAACAAAAGAATTGCTCGTCCAGATCGGAAGCAGTACGTCAAACTGGTTATTCTGAACAGAAGCTGTAAGGCCGATATTATGCTCAGGTTTGCCGCTTTGTGCGTGAAGCGCTCCAGATGAAAAGATAAAAAGAAAAGTTGCTGCAAAAAATGCTGTTGCTCGGTTCATGTTTTTGTTATTGATATGTTTTAAAAATAAATTGCTTTATGGTATAAAAGGTGGCTTATCACCGGGGTTTTTTGCGTAAAAAGTATCGCCCCAGACAGTAAAATCTTTTGTGACGTAGTATATTCTGTAAAAGCCGGAGGCAAGTTTATATCCATCGTCATCTTTACCATCCCATTCGACAGTAAATATCCCTGCTTCAAGCCGCTGATTAAGTAATGTGCGGACAATTATCTTTTGTGAACCTAAAACAGCAGCCCCGCCAACGGATGTATTCTGTTCATACCCCATGAAGCTGGCTTTCGCTACGACAATGAGGACTCTTCCTGAAAAAGGAAGAGCAAATTCAGTGTGAAAAACATTTGCACCATAGTTAGGCACAATAATGAGATTGACACCATCAGGAAATTCCTGCTTTTCCGGAGGTTGCCCGATATATCCTAATATATGTCCGGCGGCATCAGTCCGATAAAATCCCTTAATGACAGGAATTTCCGAAAGAGAAAATGTAAGCCGTTCCGGATCAGAAGGCTCAGATGGTGTAGAGCATGATATTCCGCAAAAAAAGAGAAAGACAAGAAAAACTCTGTATTTTTTCATTATATAATATTTTAGATCTAATTTTTGCCCGGCATTCCCGGTAGGAATTCTTCGCGGCTATTGGCAAAATAAATGTCAAAGAACATTACGCGCTGCTGCGTGACGACATAAATCCTGTAAAAGCCCGTCGGCAAGCGGCGTCCGTCGTCATCCATTCCGTCCCAAGTGAAGCTAAATTCACCTGCCGGTCGGGTTCCCGGAGGGAATGTGCGAACAATTATATCTTTCGATTCTGCCATTACAGCGCCGCCAACAGAATTTATCTCCTGCGTGCCCGCAAGATGTGCCCGCACAATGAACACGCGAGTATTCGATTGCTTAGGTAGCATGAAAGAAAATGTCATTGCCTCAAGAACCGGATTTGGCGTTCCGTATACGCGGCTATATTCGTCTGAAGTATCTGGTATAGCTGGATTGCCCCAAGCGCCAAGAGAATTACCTACAACGTCACTCATCCAAATGCCTGTTACAGTTGGCTCTTCCGTGAGAATAAGCGTCGGCGCCCTTGTGCTAAGCGGATCTGTGTATGAATCGCATGATAGCGAAGCTATTGCAAGGGTAATAAAAAGAAGAATGTTCTTAAAAATTTGCATAAAGTATTTTTCTTTTAAAACTACGAGTTTCGCTACAAAACTAAAAGTATTCTTTTAAAATTTAGTATTTTTCTCTTTTACATTTCTATAAAAAGATGGATATTTCACTCTATAAGGTTACAGAGTTTTCCTACGCAGATATCGCCGAACTCATCACCACCAGCACCGCCGAAAATTTCCGCCACATGCAGCGCCTTTGGGACGATTTTCAAATCGGCAAAAACCGTTTTGACAAGCGGGGCGAAATACTTTTGCTTGCGAAAATTGGCGAAAAAGTTGTTGGAGTGTGCGGGCTGAACCGCTATGATTATTGGGGCGAAAATGTAGCGCGGCTACGGCGGATGTACGTTTTAAAAGAATATCGCCGGATGGGAATTGCACGAAAACTGACGGAGGAAATTATCAAAAATGCGCGTGAGAATTTTGACACGATTGTTTTAAAAACAGATAATCCGGGCGCGTTTGCCTTTTATAAAAGTCTGGGTTTTGATAAAGTTGCGGGTGATGAATTTGTGACGCATGTTTTAAAAATAAGGTGAGACTTTGACTTTTAAAAACTTTTTAAAAAAATTTTTATTCAGTTAAATTTTCGATACTTAAAAGGTAAAGGCAACCGTTTTAAAACAGTTGCCTTTTTTCAATTTACTCCTGCGATGATGCAGAATTTTTTAAATCCTCTTCCGTGCGCCGCCAGGACCGGCTTCCTTTCGGCTTTTTCCATACGCTAGCTTTTAAAAACGCGAGCCCGCCTGCAATTCCGGCTATTCCTGTGTATAAGAATATATCATTTTTTGTATTAAATCCGAACGCTATCGCAGCCAAGCCGAGCATTAAAAACGGCATTGCTACAGCGCGCAATTTATCAGAATTCATCTATCTTTTAAAAAGGTTTTATAAAATTATTTCACAACAGAAATTGGGAAGGTTTGTGCTTTTCCGTCAGCTATCAGCCGCATGAAGTATACGCCTTGAGGCAGATTCGCCACATTGCTGAATTCCTCGTGACTGCCTGCATCCTGCCAGCTTTTTAAAAGCGGCATCACTTCACGCCCTTGTGCGTTGTAGAACGAAAGCTGCACATTGGCAGGTTTTTCAAGCACATAGTTGATACGCATAATGCCGGAGGAAACCTGTGGCGTACAGGAAAGTGAACCATTTTTTAAAACCTCATCTTCAGCAACACTCGTTGCCAGAGAAGCTTTTACGGTTTTTAAAAGCTCCAGCGCAACTGGCTCGGCGTCTGCATCCTGGTTAATAACAACACCCACGCTCACGCTGTCCGACGGTGAATATTCCATATCTGCCGCATAGCCAAATGTTTTTCCGCCATGACCGTAATAAATCTTTCCATTCGCGCTTTGCCGTGAAACGCCAAGTCCCCAGCCCGTCGTAGCGCCAAGCGATAGCGAACGGAATTTCAGCATCTCAGTCAGAGATTCCGGCTTTAAAACATTTCCTTTAAAAAGATGCTGCGCCCAAAGCGCAATGTCTTCCGGTGTTGCCATGATGGTTCCCGCAGCCCACGCCATGCTGTTGAGCGCCTCGCGCGGAATATGGGTGGCATCATCGCGAACGCCGTCGCCCGTAATATCCGTCCAGTTATGTGCGATCTGCGCTTGCGGCACTTTTTCTTCAATATCGAAATATGTATTGAAAAGTTGATTCGGTTTTAAAAGCCGCTCACGGATTTCCGCCGAAACTTTATTTCCCGTAACATTCTGAATTATCATACCAAGCAGCAAATAATTCGTGTTGGAATATTTCCAGCCCGCACCTTTTTTAAAATCAGGTTTATTTACAAATGTTGCAGCGATTTCCTCCGGTTGCCAAATTTTATACAGATCGGAATTGACGGACGGCGCCCAGTCAGGATGATTCGTATAATTAAAAATACCGCTCGTGTGGTTTAAAAGCTGGCGAATCTGGATGGTAGTATCAATATTTTCAAACGCCGGGAGGAATGTAAAAAGCGAATCATTCAGCAATAATTTCCCTTCTTCCGCAAGCTGGTGAATCACCGCTGCTGTGTACGTTTTCGTCACCGAGCCAACGCCGAAAAGCATATTGCTGCTGAGTTTTTGCCCTTGCGCAGAACTTCCCGTTTCGCCTTTCCACGTTCCTTTGCCGGGAATAATTACCGCCGCGGCCGCGCCGACAAGTTTGTATTTCGCCTGCTGCACTTCGAGCGTTGTTTGCAATTGGTCAGCCAGAAGCGTGTCAATTTCCTTTGCGGAAGCTGTTGTACAAAGTATCGCACAGAGAATTATGCTTTTAAAAGAGCTTTTTAAAAAAGGAGAAATCTGCATAGATTTTTAAAAGAATAGTTTAAAAAAAGAGTTTTAAAAATAATTACGCAGAAGAAAAAATTAAGTTCTGAAATTTCAACGGCCTTCCACGTACAAAACTTCCGTTTTCTTTTTTAAAAAGCGCAGGAAAAGCGTGAAGATCAGCGTCGCCAAAAGCAGATTCATCCAGAAATCAAAAAGCGGAAATTCTTTTTTAAAAATCAAATCATGCGCGCGCTCTAAAATGAAAAATGACAGCACAAGATTGATCAAACCCGAATATTCACGGCGTAGAACATTTTTAAAAGAAAACTCTAATTTTGACGGGACATAGTTTTTAAAGCTCGGCATAAATGCCGGAACGCGCGCCGACCATTCTTCAAAATCACGACCGAATTTCCCGTGAATAAAATTCTCCTCCGCCATCATGATCCGCTCGTAATACACCCAGAAAAGCAGGCAATACAGCAGCGTCAGCCACCAGACGCCCGCCCACAGAACGATACCCAGAATGATAATAAAATTCCCCACATACAGAGGATGACGTACAACAGAATACGGCCCAGTCGTATTTAAAACTTCCGCGACTTGTCCGTGCGTATTGCGGCCTGACGTTCCCGCCGGAACCTGCCCAATGACCCACGCGCGGTATGCCATTCCGCACAATCCGACGAACAGCCCAAATATTTTCCAGCCGAAACTTTGTGCGAAATTTTGCGGATAATCATCGCTGAAAACCATAACGATAATGACAAGCGGAAGTAGCAAAAGCGGAACGTAGCTGCGTTTTTTAAAAAGCTCTTCGCCGGAGGAAATGTATTCGCGGATGAGTGACATGAATTTCTGAATAATGAGTGCAAACCGTTTATATTTGCAATATACCACTTGCTTGTGGCATTCCTGCTTTTTAAAAGCAAATTTACAGAGGTTTTTGCAATGGACGTCGTAGAAATAATTGAGCGGATCGATTTTTTAAAAACACAGATAGATGAACTCCGCCCGATTTCGCCGGATATTCTCAATAGAATTAACCGCAAATTCAGGTTTGACTGGAGCTATCACTCAAGTAACATTGAGGGAAATTCCCTTACATACGGCGAAACGAAAGCTTTCCTCCTTCATGGTTTGACGGCTGGCGGCAAACCATTTCGCGACCATTTGGAAATTAGAGGTCATAATGAAGCTATTTTGGAACTTGAGGATATTGTAAGCAATAATAAGCCAATATCAGAATTAGTAATCAGACAACTTCATCAAATGATTTTTGGAATAGAGCCATATAACGATGAGGCTTTCACACCGGATGGGAAAAATACACATCGTACAATTTATCCAGGACGATATAAATCCCAACCAAATTATGTAACGACAACAACGGGTGAGCAGATTGACTTTACAAGCCCTGAAGATACTGCACCGAAAATGCAGGAACTTATAGAATGGTTACGGAACGAGCTTTTAAAAAAGGAAATCCATCCTCTTACACTGGCTGCGACCTTTCATTATAGATTCATTATGATTCATCCGTTTGATGATGGCAATGGTCGTATTGCCAGATTACTGATGAATCTTATCCTGATGATGAACAACTTTTTACCGGCTATAATCCATACCGAGGACAAAGTAAATTACCTACGCGCATTACAGCAGGCAAACATAGGTGATTTAGATAGCTTTGTAATCTACCTCGGCGAACAGCTCATCCGCTCGCTTGAACTCTTTTTAAAAGGCGCATACGGCGAGAATATAGAAGATTTAGATGAAGTTGATAAGAAGATTGCGCTTTTTAAAGCAAAGCTGAAGAAGCCGGAGGAAGGAATTAAACATACGCGGCGATCAGAAGAGGCGATTCTTCACGTGGTTGAAAATTCAGTAATACCACTTTTTAAAACGACAATACAAAAGCTAAGCCATTTCGATGAGCTCTTTTTTGAAAAGAATATAGCCATAGCGATAAAGAAGAGTTCTAACACAAATGACGCTATAAGATTAAACTCAATTTCAACATTAGAGATTTTTACATTTTTAAAAGATAACGCTTCTATATTCTTAAAAAATGGTGGTTATATTTCTCTAAGTTATTTTCTAAGAATGTTTAATCGAGAAATTGACAACAACTTTGATGTTACACAATCGATTTCAGTCTGGTTCGGCGATTATAAATTTGGTGTAGTAAACAGCAAAAATGTAATCCTAAGTAATGCGGAAACAGTTAATAATTTTGCTTTTAAAAAGTTCTATTATGAAACATTAACAAATGAAGAGTGTGCTCAAATTGCCAATGTAGCGGCAAATAATATTTTAGAGCATATCCAGCAAAATGTTAAATTATAATTTACGCCGAAAGCGCTTCCCGCGCAAATCCGTTGAAACGCAAGCTCGTACTCATTTTTGTTGCGGCGCTGCGATATTTGGCGGCTTGTGCCGGATCGCGGTCTTCAAGCAGCAATGCAATATTGCTGATTGTCAGCAGACGCATTTCCTGTGGGAGTTTTAAAGATTGCTCGGCAGCTTTAAGCAGGAAGTTATGCGCTTCGTCAAATTGATTTTGCCGTAAACGAATCGCTGCGAACGCGTTTAAAAGCAAACATTCTGTGGAAATATCAGCGGCATCGCTCGTGAGCGCTGACGCTTGCATACAAAGATCTTCCGCGCGGTCAAGCTCGGAAAGCTCTGTGGCGGCGCGGGCTGCGAGAATTAAAAAGAGCGCGCGTTCACTTGTTAATAATTGCATTTTAAAACGTTCGCTGTAGTCGAGCGCTTTTGTTTCTGCGTTTTTAAAGTCGCCGTTGAGGTGATATTGCACAATTTCATGCCACGCCATCTGGAAGTCGAACGGAGCTTTTACAACCGCTTCGCCGCCGGATGTTTTTAAAAGATTTTCGTCAGGAGTTTCGTCTGAAATTTCCTCATCAGCAAGGATTTTTTCAAACTTTTCCTGCAAATCTGACTTTATCTCCGTTTCAATTTCGCGGCTTTGGAATTCTTTAAAAGCGGTTTCTGCCATTTCGCGGCTGCCGACTTTTTCTGCCGTTTCAGCACTTTTTAAAAGCATCTCTTTTGTTAATTCATCATCGCCGGCTTCAGAACTGTGCGCGGCGATGTATGGCGCGAGCTGGCGGCGCAATTCCTCGGAATCCGTCTGCTCGAACTGGCGATTTAAAAGCGCAGCGATCTGTGCGTGGAGTGCGAGTTTTTCTTCGTATTCCAGCGTGTTTTCAAAGTGCGTGTAGTAAAATGTTTTTGTAAACTGATACACCGTGGTTCGTACTCCGTAGCGCGCATGAGCGCCCATCGAACGCAGGATCCCGGTTCGCTGGGTAATTGAACGTAGCTTTTTGATTGTAGTCAAAACATCTGTATTAAGCAGGTCGGCCATCACAAAAGCCGTACTTTCAATTCCTTCCGCGCTGGCAATGGCAAGGATCGTACGGTCTTCTTCACTCAATTCCTCAAGCTGTTTTTCAAAAGCCGCTGACACACTTGCCGGAAGGAATTCATCTTTAAAATTCTCTTCATTAAAACTTCCATCAGCGCGAAACGGCGAGAATTTTTGGAAATAGCGCAGATATTCCACAACAATTCCGGGAACGCCACCCGAGCGCACGAGCAGCCATTCTTCAAATTTCTGATTTGGTTTGTAATTTTTTAAAAGCGCGCGGCAGCAGTCGGAA
Source organism: Bacteroidota bacterium (assembly GCA_040386315.1). Taxonomy (GTDB): domain Bacteria; phylum Bacteroidota; class Ignavibacteria; order Kapaibacteriales; family DASPKH01; genus DASPKH01. The sequence continues at coordinate 62,384 of JAZKFS010000030.1, read as the reverse complement.
ATATCTTTTAAAGAAAATTCCGACACTTCAAGGTGTTTAATAAAAGCTGTGTCTTTTTTAAAATCCTGTAAAAATCCGGCGAGTGGAATTCCCGTTTTTTCCACCAGGCTCGGACGATATGCCACGACAAGCATGATTGGCAGATTGGTAATTTCCGCAGCAAGAGCTTTAAGCAGCTCGACAGATTGTGCATCGCTCCACTGCATATCATCGAGCAGCAGCACAAGCGGCATACTGTCAGAATAGTTTTTAAAAGCGTCAAAATATTCGCGCACAGCAGGGTTTGTGCTTTTAAAAGATTTGTCTTTTTTAAAATCTTTCACATCACGCGAAATTTCTTTAAAAGCGTAAAAAAGGTCGCCCGCAAGTGGGATCGTCGAGAGAACAGTCATGCCGATATTGAGTGCGAGTTTCTTTTTTGCCGTCGTGCTTTCATGGCTGAGCAGTTCCTCCAAAGCTCGCGCAAATGGCAGAAATGGCTGTAAATTTCCAAGATTAAATGCCCCGACAGGCGCCTGGCATTCTGCGTAAATGACGTTGATTTCCGTATCGCGGCTTGCTTCTCCGGCAAATGCCCGTAAAAGCGTTGTTTTGCCAAAAGCGGATTCGCCCGCAATGCAGATTACGCTGCCTTTTTTGCTTTTTAAAAGTTGCAGCTGAGCACGTAAAGTCCCGAGCTGTTCAGTTCGTGCGACAATCGGCTGATGTTCAAAAATTTGAGGCATATATTTTTAAAACTTATCTTTTCTTTGCAATGAAAACTTTTAAAAGATTTTCCACTTCGGCTGCATTGCCAAGAGCAGAAACCGGCTGTTGTGCATTTTGCATTTTGGGTTGATTGTCCGGCATGTCGTCCTGCTTTGAGTAAATTACCGTGATAGCGTAAAACATAAGCATCACGAATTCCAGCGACAGCGCAAAAAGAATAATGGATGGGGCCGAAGCAGGAATGAATTTTAACCCGCGAATACCGATAATAATGATCAGCACTGCCGCACCTACATACACCCAACCAAGAATTGCATTGCCGTATTGTAACGTATAATACACGCGCAGGTAAAACTGGATTGCATCCTGGATATGAAGAATTTTGTAAACAAGACTTCCTTCGCGCCATTTTAAAGCATCGCGGAGAATATCTAATTCCTCAAAGGAAACGCCGTAATCTTCTGCATAATCGTGAAGCTGGCGAACGTCGGCGGTAAGGATCTCATCAACAATTTCACGAAGCTCGCTCTCTGTGTGCTCGCCATATTTAATGCGGGAAATCCTGTCGAGGAAATTAATAATTTCACGTTCTATTTTCCTCCGCATAAAGCCGATCTTTTGCGGAAGGAGTGCTGTAAGATAGACGCCCGCTATCATCCCAACCGCGAAGATCAGCGGAAAAAGCGCCAGAAGCGGATTGAACCAATACTCTGTTTCAGCAGCTGTATCAGGGAATGCCAGAATTGACCAGCCAAAATACTGCGAAGTCTTGGTAATAGTTGCCTGCATGAAGCTTTTAAAAAATGCAGACATCGCAGGAAGCACACCTGATATAAAAAAGAAGGCAGCAGCAGTAAGAGCAATAATAAAAAACAACATAAACTGCGTCGCATTATGCTCGCTCAGCTCAAAATATGAATCGCGGGAAACAGTATTATCATTCATGAAATCCTTTTAAAAAGTCTTTTTTAAACATCATCTTTTGCATAACACACAATTTAGAGAAATGTTTTTAAAAATCGTGAGAATTTCTTTTAAAATCTTTTAAAAACAAAAAAAGCGTCCTGATTTCTCAGAACGCTTTTAAAAACTTTTAAAAATTTTATCGTTTTAAAAGATTATTTTTTGTCGTCATCTACTACCGTGTATTCAGCTTCTTCCGCGCCGCTGTTGGCGTTTCCGCCTGCGTTTGGCTGGCCTTCGCCTGCTGCACCTTCTGCTCCCGGTTGTGCTGCTCCTGCGCTTGCATTCTGGTACATTGCGGTTGATGCTTCGCTCCAGATCTGGTTCAGGTTGTCCATTGCCGGGCTGAGGTCGGCTGCATTGTTGTTCATAGCGTCCTGGAGACGGGTTTTCGCTTCTTCGATTTTTGTTTTTGTCGCGTCGTCCATTTTGTCGCCAAGGTCTTTCAACTGCTTGTCGGTTGAGTGGATAAGGTTGTCGGCCTGATTGCGCAGGTCAATTTCCTCTTTGCGCTTTTTGTCTTCGCTTGCGTGGTCTTGCGCCTCGCGTTTCATGCGCTCAACTTCTTCTTTAGCCAAGCCACCGCTTGATGTGATGCGGATATTCTGCTCTTTGCCGGACGCTTTATCTTTCGCGCTCACGGACAAAATACCATTTGCATCAATGTCGAACGTAACTTCTACCTGAGGCACGCCGCGCGGAGCAGGTGGAATTCCGTCAAGGTGGAATTTACCAAGCGAGCGGTTATCACGCGCCATCGAGCGTTCGCCCTGGAGCACATGGATTTCTACCGACGTCTGGCTGTCGCTTGCTGTCGAGTATGTTTCTGTTTTCTTTGTCGGGATTGTCGTATTTGACGGAATCATCGGCGTCATCACGCCACCAAGCGTTTCGATACCAAGCGTAAGCGGTGTCACGTCAAGAAGAAGAACGTCGTTTACTTCACCGGTTAATACGCCACCCTGAATTGCTGCGCCAATAGCAACAACTTCATCAGGATTTACGCCTTTTGACGGCTCCTTTCCGAAGTACTTTTTCACTAATTCCTGAATTTTCGGAATACGCGTCGAACCACCAACCAAAATCACTTCATCAATTTCCGCCGGAGTAATTTTCGCATCACGAATCGCCTGCTCAACCGGCTTTAAAGTACCTTCAAAAAGGTCAGCGCACAAGCTTTCAAATTTCGCGCGTGTCAGGTTTACATTCAAGTGTTTCGGGCCGTCAGCGGTTGCTGTTACGAACGGAAGATTAACATCCGTCTGGAGCATTTGCGAAAGCTCCATTTTCGCTTTTTCAGCAGCTTCGCGCAAACGCTGAAGCGCCATCGGGTCTTTGCGAAGGTCAATTCCTTCCAGTTTATTAAATTCATCAGCAAGATATTCAATCAAACGCTGGTCAAAGTTATCACCGCCAAGGTGCGTATCACCGTTTGTTGATTTTACTTCAAAAACGCCTTCGCCGATTTCCAGAACCGAAATATCAAATGTACCGCCACCAAGGTCATACACAGCGATCGTCATATTCTGGCCTTTCTTGTCCATTCCATACGCAAGCGCAGCCGCTGTCGGCTCGTTGATGATACGGCGAACATTCAGTCCTGCGATTTCACCCGCATCTTTTGTTGCCTGGCGCTGAGCGTCATTAAAATACGCCGGAACAGTAATAACCGCGTCCGTTACTTTTTGCCCCAAATAATCTTCCGCCGTCTGCTTCATTTTCTGAAGAATCATCGCAGAGATTTCCGGCGCAGAATACATGCGGCCTTCAGCGTCCACACGAATTGCATTTCCATCTTCCGACGGCACCACTTTATACGGAACCATCTTCGTCTCATCGCCCACTTCAGCGAGCTTGCGGCCCATGAAGCGTTTGATTGAATACACCGTGTTTTTCGGATTTGTGATTGCCTGGCGTTTTGCCGCCTGGCCTACGATACGCTCACCGCTTTTTGTGAAGGCAACGATAGACGGCGTTGTGCGCCCGCCTTCGGAGTTTGCGATAACGACTGGCTGTGAGCCTTCCATTACCGAAACGCACGAGTTCGTCGTTCCCAAGTCAATTCCAATTACTTTTGACATTTTCCTTTCCCAATGTAAATTGTTTTAAAAATAGGTTTGTTGTTTTTGTTTTTAAAATTTTTCTGCCTGTTCAGAATTAAGAGCTGCAAAAATAGCAGAAAATAATTTTAAACAGGGTTTTTAAAATTTAGCTGTGAGCTTTGAGCCATCAGCATTGGGCTTTTTTAAAAGTAGTTTTTAAAAATCCCCTCCTCGGAGGGGTGCCCATCGGGCGGGGTGGGTTCGCGTCAAAAGAACATTCGCTCTTGGGCAACTTCAAACGCAGAACCCACCCTGGCCTGCGGCCACCCCTCCCGAGAGGGGACTTTTAAAAAGAAAACTTTTAAAAACTCAGGGCGAATCTTTTAAAAAATCCGCCCTGTTTTTAAAAATCACTTACTTAATATTCACATCAATCTGACGTGGCTTTGCCGGTTCTTTTTTCGGAACCGTAATTTCGAGAACGCCGTTTTCAAATTTGGCATCAATATTCCCGGTGTCGGCAGTTTCCGGCAACGTGAATGTACGTGTAAAGCTTCCGTAAGAGCGCTCAATACGAAGCGGCTGGCGTTCAGCGCGCATCACACTTCCGCCATTTCTGCTTTCTATTTCTGCGCTTTTTTCACCTTTACTTTTCGACTCTTTGCCGTTGCTGCTGTTCTTATTTTCAGTGCTGTTATTTGAATTCTCATCAGCATCATTTCCCCAACGGCGCTCACTGCGTTTTTCGCCTTTTATTACGAGGAATTTATCTTCATTAATCGAAATTTTCACATCTTCGGGCTTCATGCCAGGCAGTTCGGCCTCGATGTAAATATTCTTGTCGTCCTGATGAATATCCACTTTCGGTGAATACATTTGCTGCGTCAGCCCCGCTTCAAATGTCGGGCGCAATTGATTAAAAAAGCTGTCAAATCCCCGCGAAATCGCATCAAATTCGCGGAGTGGGTCATACTTCATGAGTGACATATCACACCTCCCTTTAAAAATGATGATTAAAAAAAACGTAAAATGTAAAAGAACAATGAAACACTCTGTCATTCCGGCTTGTCCGGAATCTTTCCTAATCGTCAAAAGTTCGCGTCAGAAGAAAGATTCCCGACGCGCTATCGCTTGCGGGAATGACCATTCTGTTGCTTATTTAATTTCTACATGAACTTCTTTCAATTCAGCTTTCGGCAGAACCAATTCCAGAATTCCATTTTCAAATCTTGCTTCAATCGAATCTAATTTAATATCATCCTGAAGCTGGATTGCGCGAGAAAATTCACCGCGGCGGCTTTCTGTGCGAATAAATTTACGGCCTTCGACAGTATCGTAAACTCTTTTCGTGCCTTTGATTGTTAAAATTCTTTCCTCGCTAACGGAAACTTTAATTTCCTCTTTCGCGGTTCCCGGAAGTTCGGCAAAAACATAATAATTATTCTCATCTTCAGCAATATCCACGCGCGGCGAAAAATCAGATTTTTCAACCGGTTTTGAAACCTTTGCTTCGTGATGAACATTATGGCGTCCGCCTTTCTCAAATTCGCCGATGAAATTATTCACCTGGCGGAGAACATTTTCCACTTCAACCGGAATGTTGAACGGAACATCAAATTTTACCTGTGGCATTTTTAAAACTCCTGATAAAAATCTTTTAAAAACTGTTACTTTTTTTGACGGTGTAAAGTGTCGAAGAATCTTTATAGCAGAAGTGTGCCAAACTCGTTTTTCAGCTTTTTAAAAGCATTTTTCGGAAATATTGGCGCAAGCCGTGGCAGGACTTTGAAAAACTGTCAGGCCTAAAAAGCAATTTTGGCAGAAAAAAAGGTTTTAAAAGATGCAGCTTTTAAAACCTTAATTTATATTTCGTCATTGCGAGGAGGTCTTCCGACGTGGCAATCGCAAATACAGAATGACGCGTCCGAAGTATTCGCGATTACCACGCTCCGCTCGCAATGACAATTTTAAAACCCGAATTTAAAAATATTTTTCTTGAAGCTTTTCAGCAAGAGCTTCAATTCTTTCGTGCTGCGCAATCCGCCATTCTGGATCATCCAATGGCTCTTCCACGCCGTAATACAGCCCTGCCAGTCCGCCGGTTACCGCGCCCGTTGTATCCGTGTCATCGCCAAGATTCACCGCTTTTAAAACCGCGCTTTTGTACGAATCCGTTTTTAAAAAGCACCAAATACTTGCTTCCAGCGTATGAACGACGTAGCCGCTGCTTTTAATCTCGCTTTCCGGCAATTCTGAAATATCGCCTTTTAAAACGCGGTCGAAAATTGCAATTTCCCTTTTATCAATATTCTCATTTTTTAAAAACTCAGGAACGGATTTTTGCACCTTTTTAAAGGCCGTAAATTTATTCTTTTTTAAAAGGATCTCCCGCGCAAATTCCAGGTACATAAAACACGAAATCACCGAGCGGATATGCCGGTGCGTGATGAACGAAACTTCCCGCGTTTTTAAAAAGCGTTCTTTAATCGGCTTGTCGTGAATTTCCAGCAGCAGCGGCGAAATCCGCATAAGCGAACCATTGCCGTTGCTATTTTCGTCTGCGAGTCCCGACATTGTGGGTTCTGCGCCATCAGCAAGATTCTGCAAAGCGCCCTGCGTCGTAATGCCAACGTCGAAAACTTCATCATGCGCCGTCCACGAGGCGTAATGCAGCCACATCAGGAAATTTCCCGCCATTGACTTTACATCATAGCCTTTCAGCAGACTTTCCGCAAGGCAAAATGTAAGCGAGCTATCGTCCGACCACGTGCCTGGCGGCTGGCTGTGCGTGCCGTAGCCGCACATTCCGGTAATGGGATTTTTTAAAAGCTCTTCTCGGCTTAAAAATTCAACAGGAACGCCGAGCGCGTCGCCGATAGCCACGCCGAAGAGTATTGCTTTTGGAACGGAATGAAGTGTTGTAAAGCGATAGTCATTTCCATTAGGAGCTTGCATGTCATTGTGCGGATGTACGGGATTTTTAAAGGAATTTTGCTGTAAGGCGTGAAGCACGTTAGCGCAAAATTTTTTCAGCTCATCGCCCTTATATGCTTCCGCGCCGTCATTGTTCTGGAGATATTCAAATTCAAAAAGCCGGACAGAAGTATCCTCAAGCTGCGAACGTGCCGATGCGGCAAATGCGTGAATCGCCGCGTGTGCCGCATCAACAAGCGGCTGTTCGGAAAAAGGTTTGCCGGAGAAAAACGCGATAAAACTTTCCTTTTTTGAAGCCAGATGCGCGGCGAGCAATCCCGTAAAGTGAAGCGGCTGGACAATGGTATCCGACAGCTGCGGCCCAATCATCCAATGGGCCACGGGACGATGGAACTGCGCGTCCGTTTTAAAACCCCACGGAAGCAGAAAAGCACCGTTTATATCAGGATGAGTTTTTAAAGCCCATTGCACAAATTTTTCGCGATCCCGGCTGGAATATTTATCGAATTCCTTTTTAAAAACTTTGCTCCCGGCAATTTTCGGACGGCACGCTTTGCGAATATCTTCAGGACTATGGCTTCCGATAACAAGCGTATTGCCAAACGCATACAGCCGCTTCACAAGCTCGACCATGAGCGGAGAATTTGCATCAGGAATGAGAATGGTATTGCCTGTGAGCTTCATGAGCAAACTTTAAAATCTTTATGTCTTGTACTTTAGCAATCAATCTTCCAGCCACTTCAACCAGACTTCCTGATTGACAAACGGAACGTTATTGGCATCACAAATTCCCATTGTATGGCCGGTTCCGCCTTGACGCGGAGCAGAAAGGTCGTCGTAGAAAATTGCAAAGTCTGTGCTCGGAATTCCACTACTTTGAGCGCCGATTACTTTTACCGTATCGCGCAGCAGATACGCAGCTTTTATCGTTACTTTATTGTTAATTTATTGTTAATTCCCTGCACGTACGAATCTACAAGTTTTTCGATTTTTTTATTCGCCCTTGTCTGGTACACTACTTCGGGTTCATGTACTAAATCAATTGCATCAAGCGAATAGGTTGTGTGCGCAGCATTTTTCGCCTTCCGATGATTGTCAAATGGCGTAATGACTTCCAGCCGGCCCGCATCAACGCTTGCAACACCTTTAGAAAAGAACTCGTCAGCACCGGAAGCATTACCACTCCTGAACCGTGCGTGCTTCGTTTCGCGGCAGAGCTTTGCGCCAAGCGCGGTCAGCTTTTCCTGTAGCTCCGGCAAAACGTCGCGCTTGCCTTCGAGCAGGATAATTGCGCCTTCATAGTCGAAGTTATCTACAAAGTCTTCAAATGATAGTGAAAGAAGCATTTCGGCATCCAAACAGCCGCAACAAAAAACCTGCTCCCAACAATTAGGACATTGCTCCACACAGCAGCCGCGATGATGATAGCCGCCTTGCGACACACCGCAATCACGGCACTTCTCGGTCGGCACCGGCTTCATTGCAACTTGCCGCCCCTCAATAAACACATCGCGCTCATCGCCGAAACGAATAGCATCAAGCCCTAAGACCGTTTTGTTTTCGCAGGAACTGGCAGTGAGCATTTCCTGATTACAGATGTTGCAGATTGACATAGGGTTCTTAATTTAAACTTTTCAGAAAACGCGCTGCCGTATCAACAAAATTTTCATTAATTAATCTAGCACTACTTCGTTTAATTGAGCCTTTTCCAGTGAGTTGTCCAAAAACCTTTTCCATTTCATAAGTTAAGCGGTAATCAGTATAAAGCTTTTTATTTTTATCTAAACAACTTACTTTCCGGCTAATTTGATAAGCTTGCTTGTAGAGCCTACTTTTAGCTGTCCCTTTTATCACTATTAGCTTCTTTTCCTTGTTTTCTTTGTTTAATTCATCCATATATTTTATATGGAAATTATTCATAATCGAATCATCGGGAAGTTTATCTCTTTCCTTCATCCAAACCTTTTCCACTTCAAAGTATCCTATCAAATAGAGTTCTGGGTTTCCTTTAGAATCATATTTATCTTTAAAACTTTGGAGTCCTGAATAAAATCCTAGAATATCACCAGCCTCTAATTCTCTTAATCTTCTTCTATGAGGATTAGGCTCTCCATAAGTTTTCGTTTCAAATTCCGGGTCCCAATGAATAGATTTATCTTTCATTTTTGACGTAGGGAAATAGTCGATTAAATTTTTAGATTTATTAGATGCAGAGGATGTATTTCCATATTTTCTAGAACCAATATTATAAGGATCTGGGATAGGAATAAATTCAAATTTATTATCTTTAAATAATGGCCCATGACTTTCACCGAAGGATGAATCTACTCCAACTCTTAATAAAACCACTTTCATCTTCACACCCCAATTTTTAAAAAAGTTTTTAAAACAAAATTCTCCCACAACTTACCAAAACCCCTTTTAAAAACCTAACCGTACATCTCATTCATAATCCTCGCTACGCGGCGTAATTCCTCGCGGGCTTCGGGCGGCTGGAGCACTTCGGCTTCTGCGCCGAAACTCTGTATCCAGCGGTAGAGGTCGGAGCTTATCACCACGTTGAGCTGCATTTCCACTTCGCCGTCGGGCAGTTCTTTTAAAAGCTGCGTCGGGTGCCATTGCTTTTCGCGGGCGAGCTGCGCGCCGTATGCCATAAAGCGGATTTTTATATCACTTGGCTCACCGCCGTTGTAGATGCCAAAGGAGTTTTTTAAAAAGGCGTGAACGTCGAAATCGGGCTCAGGAAACGTGTCGGAGGTCATCGTTACGGCTTCCATCCTGTCGAGGCGAAATGTCTTGATTTCCCCGCTTTTTAAACAGTAGCCGAAAAGATACCAGCGCCCGGCGTTGTGATAGAGATAATACGGCTGTACGCGGCGCAGTTCAGCCGTCGGGCTGTCGCTTTTGCGGTAGCGCATCTCAACTGTTCGCCGCAGATGCCACGCCTCGGCAAGAGTTTTAAAGACCTCACCTGAAACGGCAGTCAATGGCTCGGCATGAAGGGAAATGCTCTGGCTGAGCGTATCCAGTCCGACGGTCATTTGTTGCGGGAGCTGAGCAGTGAGCTTTTGAATTGCCGCTGCAAGATATTCCGCATGAGGCCCCGCACCAAACGACTGGAGCGCCGCCTGACCAAGATAGAGCGAAAGCATTTCGCCCGTGCTCACTTGCAGCATCGGGAAATCCGCGATATCGCCATGCAGCACAAACGAACGTTTCCAGCGGTCAAATTCTATCGGAGATTGCAGCATATCACGCAGGTAATTGATGTCTCGCCGTATCGTGCGTTCGCTCACCTGCAACTCATCTGCAAGCGAATCTGCCGTGAATTTTTCCTTACGGCGCAGTTTGCCGAGAAGCACGAACAAGCGGTGAAGCTCCGGGCGATAAATGGATTGCGTTTCGTTCATGGGATTTTTAAAAAGTTAATATTCGTATTCGACTATCCTTTTCTCCAACTGCTTCACATAATACCAGCCGTCAAAATAATCAAATTCGTAATCAGAAGTGCGAAGTGGATTTGTAAAAAGATATAATTTGTGATAATACACCTGCAAATATTCCAGCTCCAGCTCTCCGTCAAAACCGAGTTCTTTTAAAAGCCCGACAAATTCCGCAGTATTTTGCGTGCGCATTAAAACTTTACCGGGAATGTACGTCTGCGTTTCGCGCCGGATGATTTTCTTTGGCGGGCCTTCATTTATCATGATTTTTTTTAAAAGATAATCTTTTCAAATATACGGCAGGTGGGGTGACAAGGCTTGTCCGGGCAAATAAAAAAAGGTTTTAAAACTTCTATTTTTTAAAATCTCTTTTTAAAATTTCATGCTGAGCGTAGTCGAAGCACGAAATTTTTCGACAGGTGTTTTGACAGAATGACCTTTTTAAAAACTAACGCGAACTGCTATCGCGCACTTCGACAAGCTCAGTGTGAGTGGCCGTGAGAACTTTTAAAAACCTCTACCCAATCGCCGGCGTCCGTCCCAATTCCTTCAACCGCCGAACATGCGAAGCAAATGCTTTTAAAAACGTTGGTTTTACATTATACGGAATCCCAAATTCCTTCGCTGTTTTTTCAACGATTGGAGAAATTTTGCTATAATGAACGTGACAGATTTTTGGAAAAAGGTGATGTTCAATTTGAAAATTCAGCCCGCCTATATACCAGTTTAAAAATCGGTTATTACGCGCAAAATTTGCCGTCGTAAGCAACTCGTGTACAGCCCAATCTTTTTCAATTATTCCCTGCTCATTCGCCTGGAATTGCTCCGCGCCTTCCACAATATGCGCCATCTGGAAGATCGTGCTGAGAATAAATCCCGCAGTCCAGTGCAGCATGAAAAAACCAATCGCGACCTGCCACCACGTAAATTCCGTCAGCCAAAGCGGCAAACCGACGATGTAGAGAAAATACACGATTTTGACAATTGTCATTTTTGCATATTCTTTTTTCACGCTCACACGGCTTTCAATTGCACCCAATTTTTGAAATTGGCGCAGCTGCACGAAATCTTTAAAAAACTTCGCAATTGTGAGAAATCCGTAGAAGAAAAACGCATGAATATGTTGAAAGCGATGGATTTTTAAAAGCGGGGCGTGCTCGGACAGACGCATGATTCTCGCACCGGCGATGTCGTCGTCAAAACCATCAATATTCGTGTACGCGTGATGGAAAACATTGTGTTGCAATCTCCACGTGAAAACGCTATTTCCCAACATGTATATTGTGCGTCCAAGATTTCTATTTAATTTTTCATTGTTAGAATATGAGCCATGAACCGCATCGTGCATTACCGACATGCCGATTCCCGCGCTGCCGACTCCCATCAGCATCACCAGCGGAAGGCCAAACCACGGATTCATCGGAACAAAAAGAAGAGCCAAAAAAGGAAGGATATACATCGAAAGCATCGCCACCGTTTTAAAAGCCATCGTGGAATTTCCCTTTGGCGAAATCCCCTGCTCTTTAAAATAATTATTTACATTCCGGCGGACAGCAGCAGCGAAGCCCTTTTGCACTTCACACGTGCTAACAAATTTTACGTTCTTCATTCCAACTAAACTGATTTTTAAAATTATGAAACAGACTTTCTTGAAGAACAACGATCCGCCAAAAACGTTCTGATGTTCCCTATTAAAGTTTAAGTACGGGTATTATTTGAAATGAGTTTTAAAAATCGGCGCGTTTAATTAACCTTTTTAAAATCAAATAGTTGAAAAATCTATTCTTTTAAAAATCGCCTGTACCCGACCAGTGAACTCGAATACGGCTGGTCGTACAACGACTGATACGTGACGCCGCGCGATGAAGAAGCGTGAATAAATTTATTTTCGCCTGCGTAAATACCGACATGCGTTACGGCACGGCCGGATTCAAAACTAAAAAAAACTAAATCGCCAACTTCCAAACTTCCACCGCCAACCGGCTGCCCTTTTTGAAACTGCTCAAATGACGTTCGTGGAAGCGGCAGATTCACCGTTTTAAAAACCTGGCAGACAAGCCCGGAGCAGTCAATTCCACCTTTCGTATTTCCACCCCACACATACGGCGTTCCAAGATACGTTTCAGCGGTTTTGATAATTTTCACCTGTGTGTCCGAGGCGTTTTCAAGCGATGGCGCTTCATTGCGGCTGGGTAATTCAATATTTCCGCGAGTCGGCGCAGAAGAAGTCGAAGCAAAACGCACGGTGCTCTGGCATGACTGTATGAGAACAGCCAACACTGCAAGCAAAATATATTTCGCGTACGTTTGTTTCATTTTCCGTTTTTTTATGCTGCTCGATGTTTTAAAAATCGTGCTTTTTAAAGGCACGATTTTTAAAGTGCGAAAATCATGCCAGTTCGCTTAATTCCAGCCAGCGCATTTCCGCTTCTTCAAGCCGCTCTTCGATTGTTTTTAAAAGCTTTGATTTTTCGTCAAGCTCTTTATAGTTCGTACCGCCTGAGGCCAAAAATTCATTTATTTCAGTTCTCTGCTTTTCTAATTTTTTAATTTCTTCTTCCAGTTTTTTAAATTCCTGTTGGTCTTTAAAAGAAAGTTTTTTCGGCTTTTGGTTATTGGCAATTGGCTGTTGGGGTTTTAAAGACTCGCTTTTAAAAGCTTTTTCTTTTAAAACTTTCTCGTCTGCTTTTTCCTGATTTTTCGCTTCTTTTTTCTCAAGATATGCGGAATAATTGCCCGGATATTTTTTGATGGTTCCGCCTTCTTCAAACGCGAAAATATGCTCAACGGTATTATCCAAAAACGACCTGTCGTGCGACACGACGATGAGCGCGCCGAGGAAATTCCGCAGGTAATCTTCGAGCGCGGAAAGTGTGGCAACGTCGAAATCGTTCGTCGGCTCATCGAGTAAAAGCACGTTTGGATTGGCCATGAGAATATGCAGAAGGGCCAGCCGCCGCCGCTCACCGCCGGAAAGCGTTTCGATGCGCGAGTGCTGCTGTTTTGCGGGAAAAAGGAAGCGCTCAAGCAAATCTTTTGCCGTGAGGAAACGGTCTTTTCCAACGCCGGTGTCGATGAATTCGGCGATTTCGCGGAGACTGCCGATGACGGTTTGCGATTCGTCAAAATGCTTGATTTCCTGATGGAAAAAACCCAACTTTACGGTTGCGCCGAGCGTGGCTTTTCCCGTGTCAGGTTGGATTTTTCCCGCGAGTGTGTTTAAAAGCGTGGATTTTCCCGTTCCGTTTGGCCCGATGATACCGATGCGGTCGCCGGGCGCGGCGTTATATTCAAAGTTTTTAAAAAGCAGTTTCCCACCGATGCTTTTGCTAATATTCACCGCGTCAATGACTTTGCTGCCGAGGAAGGAATTGCCGAGCTCAATTTTAAGATTTTTCTGCTCAACGTGCTTTTCCTGGTTTTGCATTTCGTCAATCCACTTGATGCGGCTCTGTTGCTTGGTGCGGCGGGCTTTCGCACCTTTTGCCAGCCAGAAAAGTTCCTGCCGGAGTTTATTGCGTTGATGGTCGGCAGTGGATTCCTGCGTGTCGAGAAACGCTTCTTTTTGAATGAGATATTGCTCGTAATTTCCCGGGTAATAAAACATTTTATTCTGGTCGAGCTCCACGATTTTATTGCTCACCGCATCGAGGAAATACCGGTCGTGCGTCACAATCAGTAGGGCCTTCGACGAGTGCTGCAACCTGTCCTGAAGCCACTGAACTGAATCCGCATCAAGGTGGTTCGTCGGCTCATCCAGTATCAGCAAATCCGGGTCAATCAGCAGCACACGCGCCAGTGCAACACGTTTCCGCAGCCCGCCCGAAAGATTTTTCACATCCTCGTCGAAGCGCGTAACGCCGAGCTTTTGCAGAATTATTTTTGCTTCCGTTTCAAGATTCCAGCCGTCCGTCTGCTCAAGCCGCGAGGAAACTGTTTCAAGGCGATTCTGGATTTCCTCATCATGCGAGGTTTCCATCAGCTTGCAAATGCGTGCGTGCTCGCGCAAAAGCTCATTCACCTCGGGACGCGCATCCATCACGGCATCCAGCACGCGGGCATGCTCGGCAAATTCCGGCAACTGATTGAGATATTCGATGCGCAGCTCGCGGTTCGCAGCAACGGTGCCCTCATCGGCCACTTCCAGCCCTGCGATAATTTTTAAAAACGTGGACTTTCCCGCGCCATTCCGCCCGATGATGCCCACGCGCTCGCCCTCCTCCATACCGAAGGAAATGCCTTTAAAAAGGGTTTTATCGAGAAATGCTTTTGAGAGATTATTGACTGAAAATATGGTCATTGGCTTAATTTGTTAACTTTTCGATTTGATTTAATAAATTCAGACATAACTGCGGACATTTCCTTACAAACAGCAGTGCAATATTCATTATATTTCAGCAAAGTTAGCAAATCTCACGCTTTGCAATTATTTATTTTACTTATTTTAGTTTTTCTAATAAACTATTTTGTAATTGTCAGTAGTGGTTTGTAGATTGCAGTAAATATTTTATACAACTAAGATATACTCCATTGAAAACTATTCTTGTTGCTATTAGCGCTATAATTCTTTGCAGTTCATGTAAAGATGAAACTGTCAATCCTGTTGATGGGAATAAAAATCCAATCGACACTACATCAAAACCACTTCCACTCGATAGCCTCACACCACAGGAAAGGGAGCTAAACTACAACCAAATGATACCTATTGCTGTAGGTAACGAGTGGACATATGAGTGTACAAACGGCAAGTTTGAAACTATGCGTATTGATGAAGTTAAAATGATGACATGGGATATAAGGCTTAAACCAAGACGTTTTGAAGAAGATACTATATTAACTCTTAAGACCTATAGAATGGTTTATAATAAAGCTGATGGTCAGACTTTCTATAGATATTACTACGTAACACCAGAAGGATTGCATAGAGGAACCTACAATCAGAATTATAATCTAAACAAAAGGCTTGTTGTTTGCAACTATCTCCCAGCAAATCCCAAGAGACCATATGACACAGTTTATGCTATGGATGTCCAAATCCTTTGGTGGAATCCTGATTTTAAGATAGAATTTGACGGAGAGAATAGAGTGGTTTGGGACACTGAGAAAGGCTCGGGGATTCCTGTTGACTATGACGGTTTCTTTTATCAACGCTACGTTAAGGGAATCGGAATTATTCAATCTATCAATTCATCCAATGGCCCCTATCCCGATGGCGAACTTGTTAAATATAAACTTAAATAATTAGATGAAGAAATAATTATTTGTGCGAAGTCGCTGAATGCATTTATGCGCGCAGCGATTTCTGCTATACCGCATTGAAAGTTTTTAAAAGGTAATTCTTATTGAGTTGCCTTTTTGCATTTTAAAACCTTTGTTTTTAAAAGCATTTTAAAAATCCCTCCCACCTGACAAATATCATATTTTCCTTTTTTAAAAACCCATAATTTTGTTGCAGATGAAAAACGCCGTTTTAAAAATGCGGCTTTTAAAAGGATAAAAGAGTCTTAAATAATTTTTTAAAAATATAAAGAGAATAGCAATGGAAAATACAGAGAGAAAACGCAGCTGGGCGGAGCCGTACAAAATTAAAATGGTCGAGCCTCTGAAAACCACGACGCTTGCGCAGCGCCAGCGGGCAATTGAAGCGGCGGGCTACAACACGTTCCTGCTGCGGTCGGAGGATGTGTATATTGATTTGCTGACGGACTCGGGCACGAGCGCGATGAGCGATTATCAGTGGGCGGGCATGATGCTGGGCGATGAGGCGTATGCGGGCAGCCGGAATTTTTATAATCTCGAGGCGGCAGTGCGTCGGTATTACGGCTATCGCCACGTCATCCCGACGCACCAAGGGCGCGGCGCGGAAAACCTGATTTCGCAGATCCTGATAAAGCCGGGCGATTTTTTGCCGGGAAATATGTATTTCACCACGACGCGGCTGCACCAGGAGCTGGCGGGCGGGCAGTTTGTGGATGTGATAATTGACGAGGCGCACGATTCGCAGTCGGAGCATCCTTTTAAAGGAAATATTGATTTGGCGAAACTCGAAGCGCTTGTTTTAAAAGTCGGTGCAGAGAAAATCCCGTACGTGTGCGTCGGCGCAACGGTGAATATGGCGGGCGGGCAACCGATTTCGATGCAGAATATGTGCGAAGTGTGGAATTTCTGCCAGAAACATTCCATCAAAATTATCCTCGATGCCACGCGCGCGGTGGAAAATGCGTATTTCATCCAGCAGCGCGAGGAAGGTTTTAAAAATAAATCTGTTGCGGAAATTCTTTTTAAAATGTGTTCGTACAGCGACGGCGCGACGATGAGCGGCAAGAAGGATCTGCTCGTGAATATCGGCGGTTTTCTGGCGATGAATGACGATGATATTTACGACGAAGCGCGCAATCTCGTGGTTGTGTACGAAGGCATGCCGACGTATGGCGGCCTTGCCGGGCGCGACATGGAGGCGATGGCGCGTGGCATCGAGGAAGCCGTGCAGGACGACCACATCCGCGCGCGCATCGGCCAGGTGGAGTATCTCGGCGAAAAGCTCCGCGCATGGGGCGTTCCGATTGTGCTGCCGGTGGGCGGACATGCTGTGTATCTTGATGCGAAGAAATTCTTCCCGCATATTCCTCAGGACAATTTTCCGGCGCAAACTCTTGCTGCCGAACTGTATCTCGACTCGGGTATCCGCAGCATGGAGCGCGGCATTATTTCTGCCGGACGCGACCCGAAAACGGGCGAACACCGCTATCCGAAGCTCGAACTTGTACGGCTCACCATCCCACGGCGCGTATACACGCAGGCGCACATGGACGTTACGGCAGAATCTGTTCTGGCAGTGTACGAAAATCGTGAGAATGTTCGCGGGCTGGAGATGGTGTATGAGCCGAAATATCTGCGGTTCTTCCAGGCGCGTTTTAAAAAGGTGGTGATGGAGGAGAAACATTTCGCGGAAATTGATGAAATGCCGGATTTGGGAAGGCGTTTGCGAATGGCGTGGCGAGTGAAGTTTGAGTTTTAAAAAGTGAAATTTGCAATACCTGAGTCTGCCATTCCCCTGAAAAGGGGAATCAACTCCAGTTGGACGCGTCAGGTTACAATTCTCGTTTTAAAACAGCATTTTTAAAATTTTTAAAAGCTCATTTTCCAACTTCTTCTGACGTTGATTCCCCTTTTCAGGGGAATGACAATTTTTAAAAATTCCCCTCCTCGGAGGGGTGCCCATCGGGCGGGGGGGGTCGCGTCAGAAGGTCGCGATTGCCAACGATTGCTACCGTGAACCCACCCCGGCCTGCGGCCACCCCTCCGAGGAGGGGAATTGACCAATTAATTTTAAAAACATTTTTCCTTTTCCTTTTACCTTTTTACTTCAAAAAAAATGAAAACAATCATCGAGCCTTTTAAAATAAAAATGGTGGAAGCGCTAAATTTCACCACGCCGGAGGAACGCACGTCGCTTTTAAAAAAGGCGCATTATAATCCTTTTCTTTTAAAATCTGACTATGTTTTAATTGACCTGCTGACGGACTCCGGCACGACCGCGATGAGCGCAAAACAGTGGGCAGGAATGATGGACGGCGACGAGGCGTATGCGGGTTCGCGCAGCTATTTTAAATTTGAAAAAGTGGTGCAGGATTTGACGAATTTTAAATTTGTCATCCCAACGCACCAGGGCCGCGCGGCAGAAAAAATCCTTTTCAGCATCACCGGCGGTGCGGGCAAATTCATTCCGAATAACACGCACTTTGACACCACGCGCGCGAATATCGAGTATTCCGGCGCGGAGGCCGTTGACCTGCTGACGGAAGCGGGCAAACGTCCTGAAATCCCGGGCGATTTTAAAGGAAATATGGATGTTGCGGCATTAGAAAAATTTATCATAGAAACTGGCGCTGAAAATATCCCACTGTGCATGCTCACGGTCACGAATAACAGCGGAGGCGGGCAACCTGTTTCGATGCAGAATATTCGCGATGTGAAGGGCGTTTTAAAACGCTACGGGATTCCGCTTTTCCTTGACGCGTGCCGATTTGCTGAGAATGCATTTTTTATTAAAAAGCGCGAGCTGGGTTTTGAAAATGTGTCTGTGCGCGATATTGCGAGAGAGATGTTTTCGTACGCCGACGGCTGCACGATGAGCGCGAAAAAGGATGGCATGGTGAATACCGGCGGCTTTATCGCGATGAATGACGAAGCGCTCGCGATGAAATCCCGCACAGTGCTTATCGTGACGGAAGGTTTCCCGACGTACGGCGGGCTGGCGCGGCGCGACCTTGAGGCAATCGCTATCGGCCTGGAAGAAGTGCTCGACGAACGCTATCTCGAATACCGCATCCGCTCAATCGAATATCTCGGCGACAAGCTGCTTGCGGCGGGCGTTCCGCTGCTCGTGCCGACTGGCGGACATGCCGTGTACTTGGACGCAAAACGTTTCGCGCCGCATATTCCGCCGTCACAATTCCCCGGTCAGGCGGTGAGCTGCGCGCTGTATGAGCACGCGGGCATCCGCAGCGTGGAAATCGGCTCGGTGATGTTCGGCAAATATGACGCAGACGGCAAACACGTCGCGCCGCCAATGGAGCTGGTGCGCCTCGCCATTCCACGCCGCGTCTACACGCAAAGCCATATTGACTACGTGGCGGAAGCCGTCATTGAGGTTTTTGAAAACCGCCACTTTTTAAAAGGTTTTAAAATTGTGTTTGAAGCGCCGTATTTGCGTCATTTTACTGCGCAGTTTGAGGTTGTGGAGCCGGATATTCCGGCGGAAATTACCACCGAAGCGAGCAGTTATATTGAAGAAAATTTCATTGTGTAGCTTTTAAAAAGGTTTAAAGGAAATGCCATAAAGCGATAGTGCTTTGTGGCTTTTTTGATTTTAAAACGCTTTTAAAAACTTCGCCATAAACAGAATATCATAAAACTCATTATTTATCTGTACCGCCCGCCGTTGCCTGCCTTCATGCTCAAAGCCGAGCGACTCATAGAGCTTTATGGCGTTTGCATTATTGCTAAACACCTGCAATTCAATCCGTTGGATTTTTCCGGCATTTTGCAAAACCGCAATCATGTGTTTTAAAAGCTCTTTTCCAATTCCCATTCCACGAAAATCTTTTAAAACTGACATGCCAAATGAACCGCCGTGCGCTTTCTGCGGCACTTTAAACACATGAAAATCCAACATTCCCACAATCTGATGTTCATATTCGGCAATGAGCAAAAATGAATTTTCCGCCGTAGACATTCTTTCAATAAAAGCTTTCTGCTCTTCTACGGTTGGTTTAGCATTTCTTTTAAAAATCGTATCAAGATTTTCTTTAAAGATATTTGCTACATATTCAGCCAGCTTTTCGGCATCAGAATTTTCGGTAAACCGGATGATAATCTTTTCAGAATTCATCTTTTTTAATTCCTTTAAACATATTTTTCAACGAATATACTTTTAAAAACTCTTCTTTTAAAAACTTTCCCACATCTTTTCAAAATAACTTGTTCACTCGCTAAAGTTTAGCGATTTTTGAAACCCGGAAAAATCTGCTTTTCATTTTCCGGCTTTTAAAAAGGTTTTAAAAATATCGCAATTTCACAAGATTTTCTATAGATGACAGCGCTTCCGGTTTTAAAAAATTCATCACACGACGAACATTATCTTCCCGGCATTTCTTTAAAAAACGGCTTCCGGCTTAGAACCGGGCAGCGCGTTTTCCTAGAAAAGCTCGCAGGCGCTTTTAAAAGGGCTGAGCCAAATCAGCTTGGCGTTTTCGTGCCGGGCTACGGGAAAACCATCACGGCACTTGCGGCTTTTGTAATTGCCAATCATTTAAAAGTGGCGCAAAAGCTCGTGATATTCGTGCCGCGCGGTAATCTTCGCGACCAGTACGCCGACACGCGCGAACTCACCCGCGTTTTTGCTAATCTTGGTGCGCCGCCGTTTTCATTTTGTGTAGCGGATTCTGAACGTGTGTTTTTAAAAAACCTGCAAACGCGGATTATCGTCACGACATATCAATATGCGGCGGGAAAAGGCGGACATCGCGCACTGCGGGAATTTTGCTCGACCGCACCCTGCATGTTTATTTTTGATGAAGTGCATCACCTTTCCGAAGAAGGCACGTGGGCAAATAAAATCTCCGATTTTCCGCATGTAGCAAGCGTAGCGATGTCGGGAACTCCGCTTCGCTCAGATAATAAAACGCTTTTTGGCGTTCCGTTTGAGGTTCGTGCGGGACTTGATGGAAATCCCGAACAGTATTACGTTGCGCTGCATGAAGTCACACTTCGCGATGCACACGCGGAAGGAAAGATTTTAAAGAAAGTTGGCGTTCACATTGTAGATTACACGATAAAAATGGCGCGAACCGACACGGGCGAAACCGTCGAAATGTCGCTCTCGAAAATGATGGAAATCGTCAAAAATAAAAACGAAGTGGACGCTTTTCTCGCGCGGAAGAAAATGCGTTTTCATGAAGTCTATCTGCATTCACTGCTCTTTCCGGCGTTTGAAAAATTCGCTGAAAAGCGGAAAGCGCTTCGTGAGGAATTAGCCACAACGGGAAAATTAAATTCGCAAAGCCGGATGCACCAAATGTTGGTAATTGCGATGAGCAATAAGCACGCGTCGGCGATCCTTGATTATATCCAGATAAATTTCCCGCAATATTCTTCTGCCCGGATCGGGCAGGATGTTCCCGAAGGCGAGCGTTTAGGGCTTTTAAATGAATACCGAAACGGCTCGATAGACGTGATGGTGCAGGTGGATATGATCGGTGAAGGTACGGATATTAAGCCGATCAGTGTCATTATTAAAGCCGATCTCGTGCGCGCATTTTCAAAAACGATGCAGCAAGTTTTTCGCGGGATGCGCTACTTCGGCGATTGGAGCGAAGAGGCAAATGTCTGTGATATTTATGCGGCGAATGATTCAGACGTTGTGAGCATTTTGGAATGGCTTTCCGGCGAAGAGCAGCTCGGTTTAAAGATCAAAAAGCTGACTGAACAAAAGGAGCGTTCCGAGCGAAATTCTGAACCACAGGCGAGCGTCTGGCAGCTTGAGAATGTTGAGCAAACGGGCAGCGCCTCGCATCGTTTAGAACTTTTTCCCGGATTTACCGAGCAGCCGCAGATGAAAATTCACACGGTAAAACCTGAAAAAAATACCGATGCAAATGTCATTGACGTTACCGCGCAGGAGCAGGAATTGCGGCAGGAATGTGCGCTTCTGGCAGCAAAACTCGCGTATGTTTTAAAGCAGTCGGGCAATAGTTTTGAGGTGAGTAAAATTCACGCAGAAGCGAAAAAACGTTTTTCAAAAGCGCAGGAACAGATGAGTTTGCTGGAACTTGTCAAGAAACGGAATTGGTTGATGAAGTGCATTGCAGCGCGAAGACTCGTGTAGAATTTTTAAAAATATAATGGCTATTTATTAGTCAAAGTATCACCGGAAAATTTAAAAAATACGATTACCAACACCATAATTATCGTGAATAATACTTCCACAATGCCGAAGCCCGCAGGCGACTTTCCTCATGTAAAAGTTTTATTTGATAAGCGGTATGCGAAGGCATGTATCTATACAATGAACAATGTGTTAATTTTTGAGCTGACGTGGTTTGGTTTTGTCGAAAGCGCGGATTTCCGCCGTACACTTGATGAATGCATTCCGTATGTCCTTGAATTCGAGCCGACGCACTGGCTCGGCAATAATAAACTGATGCGTGTCATCGCGCCGAACGATCAGGATTGGACGTCGGAATACTGGTTTCCGCGCCTACTGCAAAATGATTTTAAAAAGATGGCAATTGTAGAAGCAGAAGATATTTTCAACAAGCGCGGCGTGCAGAAAATCGTTTCAAAAGCCAGCGGCATTATTACATTTGACACAATGTATTTTGATGATGTTGAGGAAGCCCGCGCGTGGCTGGCAGCAGAATAATTCCTTTTAAAAATCTTGTTTTTAAAAGTAAAAAAGCCGGAGCAGTTTTTAAAAACTATTCCGGCTTTTTGCGTTTTAAAAAATCCTGTTTTTCGGTGAATTATTATAACCCTTCTCGCCAAACGGCTGCAATTCTTCAATAAACAATTCTTTTAAAACTTCCGCCTCCTTTTTAAAATCAAGCTCGCGTTCATCGTCCAATTGCCTTACTTCGTCAAGAATTTCAAACACAAAAGCGTCTTCGCCAAATGTATTCCAATCCGCCTGCAAACTACGATTTGGATGTCCGCCAAGCTGAAGCTGAAATCGTTTTGAATTCCATACTTTGTCGAGCTGCGTGCTACTGTCAACGAAGATTTTCCCGTTTTTTGTATTGCGGATCTGGTACACGCCAGTGGGAAATTTCATCAGTTTATATTCTGCTTTTAATTCCTTATTTGTTTTCATTGTTGCGCGCTTTAAAAGTTTTAAAAAACTCCTTCTTTTTAAAAGAAACCGGGTCAAGTAGATAATTTTCTTTTGCCTTTTTAAAGATCACTTCCCACGCTTTTTTGTCGGCGGGTTTTACCCAATCATAACCGATCTTTTCCCATTCGTTTTTAAAAGAATCCAGCCCGAGAAATTTAATATAACCACTCTCGCACACAAAATAACTATCGCGATACTGAAGCAAATATCCACCGTGCTTTTCCAACTGCTCACGCGCTTCGTCATACTTTGCAAACCAGTGATTTAAAAAGCTGCTGCCGCCCATCGGACGATGCAGACATTCCTTCGAGATAATATCATCGCGCAGCTCGCTCCACGTTTTAAAACCGCGCTCGGCAGCCAAAACTGCAAGCACGTGTTTGCGTTTAATTTCACTTTTTAAAAGCCCGATTTCTTCTGCTGATTTTTCAGCATAATGCGGCAAATTTTTAAAACGCGCTGTGGCTTTTAAAAACTTTTCGGGTTCATCGGAATTGAGGTCTTTGAGGAGAATTGATGCCTGGATCTTGAGTTCTTCCAGAGGATTGCGTCGTCGTAGATTGTTCATAAAACATACTCCATTACTTCGCCACATCTCACAATAGGCGGAATTTTATTTACAAACAATTTTGACAAAGAACAGGTTTTGAGGCAGTTTTTAAAAAGGGTGACGTCGTCTTTTGTGAGAACGGGCGTCCCTTTTAAAAACCCGCGTTTCAAACTTACGGAATGTTTTTAAAAACAAAAAACCGGAGCAGTTTTAAAAACTATTCCGGTTTTCTTTTAAAGAACTTCTTTCAAAAACTATTTGTGAATAATTACCTGCTGTGTAAAAATCTGAGTTGGGGTTTGCATTGTGAGCATATATATTCCTGATGCAAGATTTTCCGTATCAAACTCAAACGAATAGTTGCCTTTTTCAAAATTCCCGCTTTTTAAAACTGTTTGCTGTCCCAATACATCCGTCAGCATCAATCGTGTTTCACCGCGCTCAATCGTTTCAAAATTTATTATTACAACACCATTTGCCGGATGTGGCGCGACGCTCATCATCTGGGCCTGTCCATTGATGTCATAAAGCCGCTCGCCACCTTCGGCGCATATTCCGAGAATTGTAAAAACTCCGTCTTGAAGTTCTGTATTGTAATTGAGAATTTCACCTGCGTCGTTGAGCCAGTTGAAGGAGAGCAGTTCGAGGGCAGTTTCCGTGCGGTCGCCGAGAGTGGCTGTGATGGGAATTGAGGCAAGTTCAGTATTTGTGGCGTTCCAGTTTCCGGTAATATTGAGTGTATCAACGCCGTTTCCTTTTAAAACTGTTGCACCGGGAATCTTTTTAAAAGGAGTAAGAATAGAATTCTGATATGCAATGCGGGCTTTAAAACCGGTTGGTTTTTGTTGGGCAATGGTTATGCTGCTATTGCCATTGAGTTGTACTACAATATTTGCCCTTTTACCTGCATAAACAGATGTATCAGAGATATACACCAGGTTTTTATCTGGACTAATAATTGAGAAAAACCCATCAGAAGTATCTGTTTGAATTGGTTGTTCTTCAACAAAAAACTTTACAAGAAATGCATCATGCACGCCTAAGCTTGTCAGACGGGTATTTTTATTAAAATCCACTGTTTGGGTAAAGTTGCCACAGAGATAAAAGTTCATGTATTTATCCACTTTTATATCAGCACTATGGTCGTTTCCTGTACTTCCAAACGATTTTGCCCATAAGTAATCACCTGAACCTTTATAAGCTGCAATGAGGAAGTCCCTTTCCCCATTACTTGTAACAATTACACCATTATCAATTGTAGCAATATTTCGAAATGTACTGCATATGAAAATATTATCTGCTGTGTCACAAGTAATTCCTCCTGCTATATACCCGTCTTCGCCGATAATGGATTTTACCCATAACAGAATTCCATCCAAGTTATATTTGGCAATAAAAATGCATGGAGATTGTTTCACATTGAGTTTAAAACCTTGACCAAAATCCGTATCTTCACTAAACTCCCCAACTATTATTACATTGCCCTCTAAATCTGTTGTTATATCTATTCCGTTCTGGTGATACATACCGTCTACTGTGTTCAGCCAGACAAAATCGCCATTCATATCCAGTTTTGCAGTAAAAGCGTCCCAGTAAACTCCAGAATTAGTTTTCACTTTACCGTCAAAATTTACTTCACCTGAAAAACTTCCTGTTATAATTAATGCTCCCCTTTTGTCGAAAGCTATATTAGTTGTCAAAACCCCTTCCCCTAATACCTTTCTGTTCCAAATTATTTCCCCATTAATATTTAATTTGGAAACGAACATTGTATCAAAACCTCTATAATCATAAGTAGATTTTTGATAAAGGTCGTGTGCTAAACCACACCAATAAACATAACCAGAACTATCAACTGCAATAGCTGTTCCAAAATATCCGGTACTTAAGGGACGCTTATCAAATTGTGTACCACCCTGGCGAATTCCATTAATATTTCTCACCCAGTTAAATTCACCATCTGTGGTATATTGGGCAATATAAGTGTTTATTTCTCCTGTTGTAGAGAATGAAGTATCACTTTCAAAACTGAATCCTTCATCACCTTTATGCGCACCTGTAACGTAAAGATTGCCTAGTTTATCAAGAACTATTTTGCTGTGATAGTTTGCACCTTTCCCAGAAGCCTGCCGTGCCCAAATAATTTCTCCCTGAGGAGAATATTTGGCAACTAAAGCATCAGTATTGCTGATACTTTCTAAAATTATTCCATTCCCAAAATCAACCTTATCAGTAAAAGCTCCACAGATATAAATATTACCTGAATCATCGACAGCCATATCACTATACGCTTCTGAATCTTTTCCTATGTCATAATTATTACTGCCAGCCTGTCTTGCCCAAAGATTGTTAATATCTTTCTGTGGTAGAGTTTGAATATGTATTAAACAATTATCACTTACAGCATTCGGAACATTCCATAGATATCTCAATCCTGTTGCCTTAGTTGTAATACTATTCCACCGCACTCCACTATCCACACTATACTCAAGCACTACCGTATCCTGCGGCGAAACTCCTTCCCACAGAATTTCCACATCAGTTCCGGCTACAAGCTGCTCGCCGCCATTCGGATATGTGAGCTTTAAAGCCTGCTGCGCATACACCGTTAGCGATGTAGCAAACCAAAGTATAAAGAGAAATTTTTTCATAGGTAAAACTCTTTTAAAAAGACACTTTTAAAAAATCACTTCCCCACCGGCGTTTCAATCACAATATTCACCGTCCTTGAATAAAACCTGCCTTCCGGCAACGTGTTATCAAATAAAAGATTTTCCTCGCCAACGCCGTTTATCTGGACGTTCTTTGTCTGAAGTGCAGCGGCGCTTGCCTGCGCTCGACTTTTTGAAAGCTGCTGATTGTACAGCGCATCACCCATGCGGTCTGTATGTCCTGTTATGGTTAGACTCGACATTGGTCTGATATACGGCTTTATAATATTGGCGATACGTTGATTTGCCGTACCAAGCGTGGACTTATCAAAGTCAAAAAGAATTAAGCTGAATCTGTCAATTTCCTTATCGGCGATACGTTCACGGCGCTTTGTCTGAAGCGATATAAAATCCACCGGAACCGATACTTTTTGCGTTGTAAAGCTCTGCGCTTTAGCATCACTGACACTAAGTGAAACTTCGAGCGGCTGCGAATTCTGCACAGGCTTATTTTGAGCATGACCAATACTCCAGTCAATAACAGGCCGGATCGTATTCTCACCTGAGAATTCTTTTAAAAGCCCGGATGATTGCTCAATATTGATCTTCCAGTTGGCGAGGCCCGCTTCGGCAGTAGCTTTTGAGCGTATGCGCAGAACGGGGGGATTTGCCTGGCGGAGAGTGTCATTGGTGATAACGGGTTTTAAAATTTCCCATTCATCTGAGTAAATTTCCACGCGCCGATTCTCCTCAATACCATCCGGTTCAGCGATATTAGAAGGATTTTCAGGAAGATTACGCGTTTCAATTGTCATTCGCCCGGAAGGAATATTCCACACAGATACAAGATAATTACGGATAATCTCAGCGCGTTTCTGTGAGAGATTTAGATCTGATTTTTCAGCTCCATTATCATTGCAACCGACGATACGGATCGTGGCAGCAGGATTTTCCGTCATGCGCCGCCCGACAATATTCAGCAAATGATAATACGTCGGGAGTGTTTCTGATCGTAAAAGATCATCAATGGTAAAGCTGTTTGTCTCATTATTTTTTAAAAGAGAATATCGCTCCGGTAGTACAGCAGAGGCCTCATCAAAGAAAATATACGGCAGGAGCGGCTGCATCCGCGTTGATAGAAATTCCTCAACACGCAGCGTGACATTTGGCACTTCAACACCGCTTGTATCCACGCCAACAGCAGTTAATTCAGCGCTAAGAACTGGTAATGTTGCAATTGGCGGTTTAGGTGTTGGCGTAGGTGTTGCAGGCGGGATTTCCACCGGTGGCAATACGTCCGTTGGCGTTGCCGCAGGCGAGTAATACAGCGACGCTCCAAGCCGCACAGAATGGCCATTCCACGTCAGCCCGTTGACGAAATCCGTTAGCGCGTATGTTCCAAATAATTCCGGTGCAAGGAAAAGTGTGCGTGAAGCATTTAAAGGCAATGAATAGCTGATGCCTGCTACTATTCCTGCTGCAAGATTATTCGCATCGGGGATCTCGCCGCTTGAATCATTGCGATAGCGCGCCTGCTCGTTTAAAAATGTGCCATTGCCAGGTGAGATGATCGTTTCGCGCTGATGGAAATTCGTTTTTAAAACATATCCCATGCTCAGTCCCGCCTGAAAGGAAAAGTTTTTAAAAAGCCGGTACGCGCCGAGTTGCTCAAAATTTATAATGGAAATATCGGATTCCAGACGATGTTCAAATTCTCCCGGCACGTTGCCCGTTACAGTTGTTTGCTCTAAGCGCACAAGCGTTGCGCCGAGTGTTGAATAGCCCAGCCGTGCATTTAAAAAGACATCTTTAAAAAGTGGGAATAGTGCAGTTGCGCCAAGATTCATTCCCACTCCCTGACCTGAGCCAAATCGCTCACAGCAGTTCGGCACACCCGGCAGCGCACGAAAATCCGCCGAGTGCAGATTATATGCGCCATCGCCGAATATTCCGTATGCCGCGCGGTCGGTTTGCGCATACAGGAAAGAAGTGCAGAGAATTGAAAGAAGAACTATACTGGTGATTTTTTGATAATATTTCATTCTGAAATCAGTAGATGATCTTTTAAAAAGTTTTAAAAATGTAGTAGCGTTCTTTTAAAAGTCGAAAAGATTTCTTTCTTCGTAGGGGCAGGTTTAAAACCTGTCCTCTTTTGAGCAGCAAGCGTGATCTTCTGACGCAGGGCGGGTTTTAAACCCACCCCTACAAGAATGGAATTAGACTTTCAAAAGACTATAGCTATTTATTGATAATGATCTGTTGCGTGAATATTTGCGTCGGCGTCTGCATCGTGAGTATGTAGATTCCCGATGTGAGGTTTTCCGTATCGAATTGGAAAGAATGATCTCCTTTTTCAAAATCCCCGCTTTTTAAAACCTGCTGCCGTCCGAGGACATCGGTTATCATAATACGTGTTGTGCCGCGCTCGACAGTTTCAAAAGTTATTTCAGAAACACCATTTACCGGGTTCGGCGCGACCATCATCATTTGGGCCGTTCCACCGATGTCATACAGGCGGTCGCCGCCTTCAGGGCAGATTCCCAGCGTTTTAAAAACTCCGCTCCGGACTTCTGTATCGTAGCCGATGCTCTTACCTGCATCATCCAGCCAGTCAAATTCGAGGAGTTCTACATCAGTTTGAATCCTGTCTCCAAGTGTAGCGACCATGGGAATACGCGCAAGTTCGCTTGACTGCGAGTTCCATTGTCTGGTTATTTCAAGCGTATCTACTTCAGTACTCCTTTTAAAAACAGTACTGCCTGAAAGCGCTTTTTTTGTTGGAGTCAGAATTGTATTTGAAAAGGCGAGTTTTGCTTTAAAAGCTGTTGCAGACGTTTGTGCGATGCTCGACGGTTTTATTTTGCCGAGCATGAGTTTCATATCGTAGGTTTTGCCGACATAAGCAGAATCGTCCACAACATACACCATACCTCCAATTCCCTGGCCAAAAAGCTGCACGACTGCCGGACGGCCGCCTGCCATGCCTGCATAATCAAAGCCGATCTGCCCTGATGTACGGCCGATATATTTCGGCGAGAATCGAAGCTGCATGGTCTGTTGTGCACCTGCTGCCAGCGAAAAACTTCCGCCACCAGAAATAATTTCAAACTGCTCCTTATCAGGTCCCAGCATTTGTGTATTGGTGATGGAAAGCGGCACATCGCCGATGTTTTTTAAAACCGCTGTAACAGTTGTGTCTTTTAAAGAACCAACTTCTATTACACCAAAATCAATAAGTGATGCAGCTATCTGAATAACAGGCTTGACTCCTTCGCCTATAATTGCCTGATAAAGCGTATCCGCCTGCGTAATTACCGACAGATCAGCCGAGCGCCCGCCAACAGCTGTCGGACGAAAACGAAACTCAACAGATTTTTTCTCGCCAACGGGAATAGTAAAAGGCGGGATGCCGGAGACAAGCTGAAATTCAGAAGCATTTGTGCCTGTAATATTGATGGCATCAATGCGGATAGGATAGCTTCCTGTATTGATGATAAAACTTTGAATGAGGGAATCTTTTGAAGATGTGACGAGGACGCGCCCCATGTCAATGTTTTGGCTTGTGGCTATTGGCTTGACGATGGAGAATACTGCGTCGGAAGTATCAGTCTGGTCAATAGAAGCTTTGGCATATTTACCGGTAAAGAAGCCTTCTTTTGTTGAAGAAAGAGTAATGCCATTATCAAAATTGATGAGAGACCCAAAATATTCTCCACCAAAGTAAATATTACTTCTTTCATCGGTTGCTACTGCCGTTACATTAAAATTACCAATACTATCTAAACTATTTATTTTCTTTGCCCAAAGAACATCCCCTTCAGGAGTATACTTCGCAACAAAGCCAGATGGATTATACGGATATCCATTAAGAATAGCCCCATTCCCAAATTCAGCCAAACCCTGAAATTGTCCGCCAACAACGAGATTTCCATCCAAATCAGATGCTATAGATTGTGCAACAGGAGATATTTTAGCCCAGAGAATATTACCATTGTTATCATAGTTTGCCAAATAATTTTTTCCTTGAGCAGGTTTTCTATCTTTAAATGTAAGTTCGATCCCATTTCCTAAAGTAATCAATGTATCGTAAAATTGACCACTCAAATAAATATCCCCACTATTATTAGTGACAATATCATATGCATGATCGTAGTTGCTTGTTCCGGCTTTTTTACCCCAAATCATCCCACCCTGAGCGTTATATTTTATAATAAAACTATTCTTACTTTCTGTAGTACTATAAGGGTCTTCTAATGAATGTACGAGTGATACTCCATTATCTATGGTAAGCTTCTTGGACGAGAATGAACCACAGATATAACTATTGTTTAACGTATCAGTCGTTATAGCCATTGCATAATCATTTTTGTCCCCACTAATAGGTCTTCCCCATAATGCGTTTCCTTCAGGATCGTATTTAATAATAAAACCATCGCTTTGTTGAACCCCAGGATTAGTAATAACAGGGATATTATCCGAATAGAGTACAGTAGAGTGAGAACTTCCTCCCATATATATATTACCGTCTTTACCAATGGACAATGATTGTATAGTAGCTCCGTAGTGTCCTCCTAATACTTTTGCCCATATTGTCTTACCATTACCATCAAGTTTTGCAAGGAAAGAATCCGAAGACTCGGTGAGTGTAGTGTATCTTGATAAGGTGTTCCCATTACCAAAATCCAGCGTTTGTTCAAAATGGCCGGTAATATAAATATTTCCTAATTTATCCGCTTTAATATCAGTGATCATATTTCTATTCACAATACTACTACCTGAAATAATAGATTTAGCCCAAAGTATGATCCCGTCAGAATTATATTTTGCTACAAATAAATCTTTTCCCCCATTAATATCTAAGGTTGTACCATGCCCGAAGTCAATACCAGAAGTTTGGAGGAAACCACAGAAATACATATCGCCAAATTCATCAACAGTCATTGTCGATATTTTAGAATAAACGGCAAAATTGCCTTTCCCAGCAATAGATTTTGCCCAATCGTTATTATCACTTTCATAGGAACTTACTTTTACAAGGCACTGGTCACTAACAGTATTAGGCACATGCCATTCATGTTGGAATCCCATAGTTTTTTCTTTGATGCTTTCCCAGTTTTTTCCATTGTCTGCACTATAGTCAAGTTTAACAGTATTTCGTAAAGGAACCCCACCCCATGTAATTGTAGTATCACTTCCAACTACAAATACCTCTCCTCCATTAGGATGAGTAAGCTTTAATTGCTGGCTTGCAGATTTTTTGCCACGAAAGCCTCCCACTATATAGGCATAGACAGGGCTGCATTTATCATTTTCAATAATGATTTTCCCGAAAATCCTTGATGAATCTGTAGGAGCAAATCGTATTTTCAATACTCTATTTTCTCCATCCTGTAATATAAATGGTGGTGGAGATCCCCCATAGTCAATAATAGTTAATGTAGGATTAGATACTGTTACGTCGGTGATTTGAATCATAGAATTATGTACACTGACTATGATACTCGTATCCTTAAATGTGCCTGGGACTACGCTCCCCATACTGATAACAGATGAAGGCTCCACTTCTAATGTAACAATAGAATTATTAGGTGCATTATAGGTTGTCTTAGCACTTGCATTATAAGCAGGTATAGAGAAGTCCACATTTCTTTCTGTAGTACACTCTGGTTGACTCAGCCACTGTAATTCACACGGCTCCTCTCCCAAGGCTGCCTTCAGGATTTTTATATACGTATCTTCTGCCTGAGACTGGGTGGTAACATTCTCATAACATTCTCCACCGGTCTTATTTGCAATATTTTTAAGAACTTCTGGCATTCGAAGCCCCAGAGTTACACAGAAAACCGTTACCTGAAGTTGATTAGCTAATGCCACTATTGCATTTTCGTCAGGTGGAAAGTTGGGTATTCCATCTGACAGGAATATAAGAACACGCTTATATTTAGCCTGCTTTATCACCTCAAGGCCGCCGGCCTGTGGGAGCAGGAATCCTTTATTATAATCTGTTCCACCGTTTGGTCCAAGTTTCTGTAAAGCATCAAATAACTTTTGTTTATTATTTGTAAAATCCTGTATAAAATAATTATTATCATCAAAAGCAGTAATAGCACATTCTGATCGCCCCGGAGGCAACCCCGCAATCCACGCACGGGCAGCAGTTTTTGCAAGTTCCAGATTTGATATATTTCCCGATCTCGAACCCATAGAACCTGATATATCCATTGTAAGCACTGAGGATAAAGCACGCGGGGGAGCAACAGGTGGGCAGGATATAGTCTTGACTGTTCGTGCTACCCCATCTTCCGTGATCTTAAAATCAGAAGGCGCCAGAGTTGATATTTGCTTTCCATCTTTATCAAAAGCATAAAAATTCGCCTTTATCACAGGAAAACCCGATGCGTCAATATTAAATACATCCAGACTTTGCGCGCTCCCAAAAAGCGATAACGCAATAAAACTAAAAACTATAAAGAGAAGATTCTTCATATCAGTTCTTTAAAAAAAATATAGCGTCTGTTTACTTCCTGCAAGATAAGAATTTATCGTATATAATGAGATTTTTCTTTAAAAGATTTGATTTTAAAAACAAAAAAAACCGGATTAGCTTTTTAAAAACTACTCCGGTTTTCTTTTTAAAAAGAATTTCTTTTAAAAACTATTTCTGAGATGAGTCACCAAGAACACTTTCTAAAGTTTTATCCAGGTTATCACCGCGCAGTTCACTTTCTACTGCGATAATTTTTCCCTGTGAATCAATCAGGATCGGCTTTGGAATTCCCATCACTTCAAACTGCTTGCCAAGATCGCTTTTAAAACCGCCTTCTACAAACGCGTGTTTCCACGGCATTGGGAATTTCCCTTTTGCGCGCATTTTGCCAACATCCTCCGGTTTTGCGTCGAAAGACAAGCTGATAATATCGAAACCGCGATCTTTAAATTTTTCATACGCCGCATGGATTTTTGGCATTTCCCCCATACACGGGCCGCACCACGTCGCCCAGAAATCCACGAGCCACACTTTTCCTTTTAAAGATTCATTGCTGAATGTCACGTTCTTGTCATCAAGCGATGCGATGGAAAATTGGGGAATTATCTTGCCCAGCTGGATATTGCGATCCGGGCTAAAACGTCCTTTAGCCATGTTCGCCTGATACGACTCGGGAAATTCAGTTACCAGGCGATTATAATATTTCAGCGAAGTTTCGTTATGCTCTTTTTTGTAATTAAATTCCATCAGTCTTAGGAGAACAGTCGCGCGAAGACTTTTATCAGGATGCTTTTCTGCAATATCATCAGCGAAGTTTTTAAAACGTTCTTCACGAGTTAGACTCGTGATCTGTGCAGGCAACTGGGGATTTACCGCCCAGTACCATGATGTCGCAGGGGTTTCTGCCAGCGCCTGCCGTACGATTTCCGGACGATATGCTGTGCTGTCATTATTCATTTTAGCAAGCGCTGCCAGCGACATATACTCAAATAAGCCCGCGCTGCGCTCAGCCGGGCTTTTTGTGATAGCGCGACGGAAAGCATCTTCAAATTCTTTTGATAGGTCAAATTTAAATTCTCCCATCGGCTTACCCTGCGACTTGTGCGACATGTATGCACCGTAATATTTACGCGACTGCACATTAATGCGGTCAGTCATTTCTTTAAAAGATCGGCTTGCTATCTCATCTACAAATATCTTTTCTTCTGCTGTGGAACGGGAGATCTTTTTCGGATCAAAGACTATTTTTGCCACGCCATTTTTCGCTGTAACAATTGAGCGGTAATCTCCACCACCGTCATATTCGTAGGATTCACTTTGCGTACCATTTACGCTGCGCGCACCGCCGTTCATTTCTACAATTCCTAAAATCTGGTATTTAACAGCGCTTTCTGTCGTGGGAATTTCTACTGAATACGTTCCGTTCGGCTGCTTTTGCATTGGCAGCGGATCTGTAAAAGAGAACTTATTAAAATCACCGATCACGGACAATTCTTTAAAATCAGTACTATAACCGTACTTTTTTAAAGAAGCATCGGCTGTAAATGTTTTTGGTTTGTCCAGAAGAAGTGGGTGAAAGGACGCCATATCGTGGTTTACGCCGGTAAATTGCAGCGAAAAAAGCCCGGTTTCCGTTGTTTTTAAAACGTACTTTCCATCTCTGCCGATTTCCGCTGAGATCGGCTTTTCATTTGTCTGGTAGCGCACCAGATGCACATGGCCCACCGGTAGCATTGTTCCACCGGCGCCCGTCACGCGTCCTGTGATGACAGATTCCTGTGCGCTGATGGTGAATACACAGAGCATGAATGCAAGAAAAAGGAGCGTTTTCATAGCTGTTTCCTCTTAGTTTTAAAAAGTGAAGGTGAATTTTCAGCTATTTACGGAATTTTCTCTTTAAAGCAAAAAATTTTTAAAAGTTTTCTTAAAAAAGGATCTTTTTAAAAACAAAAAACCGGAACAGCTTTTTAAAAACTATTCCGGTTTCTTTTTAAAACGATTTCTTTTAAAAGCTCCTATGGCAGATCTTTAAAAGGAATATCCATAATTGGAAATCTCCGCCAGTCTTTTGCATCGAAATGCCACCACTCATGCGGGAGCGGGATAAATCCATGCTTCATCATGGCAAATTCGAGCATTCTGCTGTTTTTCTTTTCTTCTTCGGTAGCGCCTGCATAATTCCTGTGCGCGCGTTTTGTAAATTCATCGTAGCCCGACGGCATAGGAAGTTCTGCGCCATCAGAAAGCTGGATGAGCGTGAGGTCAACCGCCGCACCGCGATTATGCTTAGAGCCGATAGCCGGATTTGCTACATACTTTTTGCTTGGCGTCAGCCGCCAGAGTTCGCGCTGTACAGCGAGCGGACGATAACCATCGTAGATTTTTAAACCC
Organism: Bacteroidota bacterium; assembly: GCA_040386315.1. Lineage (GTDB taxonomy): Bacteria > Bacteroidota > Ignavibacteria > Kapaibacteriales > DASPKH01 > DASPKH01. The sequence goes on along the minus strand of JAZKFS010000030.1, from coordinate 27,821 downwards.
AGCCCAAGTGGCTCCAGGTCGTTCTGTACTTTATGCAGCCGCTCGGCAACACTCGCGCGAAGAAAACATTTGGGCGCAGAATACAGGATTTTTTTTGTAAAATTATTCGTCGTTGCGTAGCGGATATCAAGAACGATGCGCGGATCAATATGTTCGATGTTGACGAGCGGCTCAGTAATAATAGCCGCAGGTTCTGAAATAGAATTCATAGAAAAAAGTATCAGGAAAATAAGCGTTATGAGAAGCTTCAAATATAGCATGTGCGCGGGAAATTATATGCGTTGAGGTTTCTTTTAAAAAGCACAAATCAAACACGCGCTTTTAAAAGGATAATTCCCTGATAAATTTTAGAAGCTTTTTTAAAACAGCCGCATATCATCATCCGGCATCGGCGGCGTCCACAAGTGCTTCTGCATATTTACAGCATCACCGTCAAATTCCACACCTTCGCCTTCCAGCAGCTCGCGCATGAGCGTCGGCGTGTCAAAGTGCATTTTGCCGGAAAGCTCGCCGTTGCGGTTCAGCACGCGGTGGCAGGGAATATTGACGCGGTCAGTCACGGCATTCAGTGCGTAGCCAACCATCCGTGCGGAAGATTTTAAACCCAGTGCCTGCGCGATGTGCCCGTACGTCGTCACTTTGCCAAACGGGATCTGGCAGACAAGCTCATACACGCGCTCGTGAAAATCTTTCGGCAGTTTTGGCGAGTTTTTAAAAAGGTCGGAATTCATATTTTTTAAAAGAAAAAAGCGCATTACGTTTTAAAAACATAACACGCTTTTAAAAAGAAATCTTTTAAAAAACTATTCAAACATATCTTTTACTTCGCCAACATTGATCGTCAGGTTTGCAATTCCGGTTTTCGTTTTTGCAGTTGTAGCAGTTCCGGGAACTTCACAGACATATTTGATACGCTCTTCAGCATTGCGCACATCAGCGAAATATTCTTTTAAAGCCGCGATACGATTATTCATCAGCTGCTGCTCCGGCGAAATTACCGGCTCGGTAGAGATTACCACATCAGGCACCGGCACCACTACTTCACCTTTTTTACTTCCTTTTTTTGGTTTTGCTTTTGCTTTCGCTTTTGGCACTTCCACGGGTTTTGGCTTTGGAAATTCCGTATCATTCGAGCCTACCTGGATGATCACTTTTAAAAGCCGGTTCTGTTTTAAAACATCACGCAATGCGCCAAGCTCGGTATTTACCGTCGGAAGCACGGACGACTGGTTGGCGTCAAATGCATGAAGCGTGTAAAGATGCGTTCCCGTCACAAGTTTTTTCACAGTAAAATCCTGGGAATGTTCTATGTATTTCGCACTTGCCGGGATAGAAAAAACTTCCGTCTTTTTTAAAATATCAAAACTCGTGATATTGATCGTGTAGTCCTGCCCGGCTTTTAAAATCGCCTGGTACGCGCCACCTACGGAATTAGATTTTCCCTGCACTTTTTTTCCTTCGGAATCTACAATTTCATATTTTGCGCTTACAGCTTTTCCCGTCGCTTCATCGGTAATTTTCCCTGTCAGCAGGATATCCGCCTGAGCAAAAGCTACAGAGTGAATAGCAATTGCACAAAATGCCATGGTAAATATTGTCGCCAGTTTTTTCATGAATATTCTTTTAAAAAAGTTTTTAAAAAGTGATAGGTTATTGTTTTAAAAATGAAGCAATCCCTGCTTTGCAATCGTCCGTCATCCGCGTGAAAGCGTTCATCTGCGCCGCATAACGCAAACCTGAATCAAGTGACATTCCATGCAGGTTATTCATCATTTCCTTTGTCAGCATCATGGATGACATGCTGTTCGCTGCAAGTTTTAAAGCCAGTTGCTGTGTGAAATCATCTAATTCCGCATCATCGCAAACGTGTGTGATCAGCCCGATCCTTTCCGCTTCTTCTGCTGAAATATTTTCCGCCGAAAGCAGCAGTTTCCGTGAGCGCGTATCGCCGATCTTTTTTAAAAGATAGACCATCACAACCGCCGGGATAAAACCGATCTTTACTTCAGAATAACCAAAAAGCGATTTCTCACGACCGCCAACGACAAAATCACAAACCGTTGAAAGCCCGCATCCACCCGCGATCGCCGCACCATGAACTTTGGCAATCACAGGTTTTGGAAAAGTATAAATTGCGTGGAATGTTTCCTGCAAAAGCCGTGAGTCTGCCGCATTTTCTAAAATTGAATATTGCGAAACCTGCTGCAGATAGCTAAGGTCCGCGCCCGCACAAAAAACCTTCCCATTTCCAGCGAGTATCACTACGCGAACCGATTCATCATGCTCGAATTTTTTAAAAGCAGCAGCAAGCTCTTGTAGAACTTCCGCATTGAGAGCGTTTCGTTTGTCCGGACGGTTTAACGTGATCGTGGCGACTGCGCCCTGAACGTCGGTGAGAATGGAATTCATGATCAAGATCTTTTAAAAATTATCAGCCGTGTTTTTTTAAAATTACAAAAAAAAGCTTTAAAAACACGCTAATGCGCTACAACAAAAGGGCGTACAGTAATACTTTCCTGCGTGCGTATCTTTACGAAATACATTCCCGGCGCGAGGTTTTCCGTAGAAATATTTGTTTTTAAAACTCCGTTTGAAATTGAAATACTATGCTGCGGCAAAACAATTCGTCCGTCCACAGTAAAGACAGAAATCTCGGCATTTTCCGCATTAAGATTCCCTTCCAAAACAAACATGTTGCGCGCCGGCTGCGGATATATCTTTAAAAACTCATTTTCAGACGTAATATCATTCACCCTTGTAAATGTCGAATCCAGCATTGTTTTAAAACGCGTTTTTAATTCTTCCGCATTTTTCGCCGCGCCAAAAAGCATGATGAAACTTTTAATTTCATTTGGCTGCCACGCGCCTGCAAATTTCATCCCGGCTACCACGAAAATATCCGACGTGCCGGTAAACCGTAGCGACGTGCCGCTCGTGATGCTTTCATATTGCGTCGCGTCGTCAAATGATGCGCCCGGCTCGGCATTATTATTAAAAACCGATATCTGTGCTTCAGCGCCCGGCTGCGATGTGCTGACCGCGCAACCCGCCACGACAGGAGTAAAGCTATTTTCAACAATACACGCATCGGCAGTTTTTAAAGAATTTTGCGGAATTGCCTCAGGAAATAACCGGCTGGAATTATTTTTATACGACTCCACATCCCAATCGAAAAAATATCCTGCGGCAATATCATTCAGCACCACGCCTGACGTGTTTTTTAAAGAAATTTTCAGGTAGCCGATGCCATTGGAATCTTTTAAAAGCGTGAAATATTGCGTAGCTTCTATCCCGATCTTTTTTGTGCCGGCATTAGCATCATTTAGGATTCCCGTATTTTCATCCGGCGCAGTGAAGGGTTTTACAACAGTGAATTCATTTTCACTTTCTTTATTTTCAACGGCGCTCAATACCTTTTCCGGGCTTTGCGCAATGATCAGGCCGCCTTTATCCAGGATATTTCCAAGTTCTGCATAGATAAATCCGACGCCTTCCTTTCCCTGATTTTCAAAATTACCAAAGCCCAGCCGGCCGCGATCACTCACCGAATATGCTGCAATCTGATTTTTAAAAGTAGTCACTTCACTTGTCGGAACGAACGGCAGCAGGAAATAATCCACATAGCCGTTATCGTCTGTCATATCCACACGAAAAAAGACTGTTTTCCGGCTTGCCTGTGTAATCCTGATTTTAAAACTTTCAATGGTAATACTACTCGATGGAGCAATGTCAGCCATAATTACTTCCGGCTGAATAATCTGCACAGCATTATCGAAATCCTCATGTACGGAAATGACAAACTTCACATTTTTCCCCGCGCCAAGTTCATTCCGCGCCTGAATTTTTAAAAGAGCCGTGTCGCCAAGCGAAAGGCGCGACTTTTCAAAAAGCTGCGGAGTAAACACCTGAAGTTCGAGCGGGCGAATTGAAGCCAGGTCAAACGGATTGTCCGTCATCGCTTTCAGCAGGTTCATCCGTCCCGGGATCAGTTTTGTAAAAAATGGATTTGCATCTGAAATATCATCAACCGAATGCCGTGCAAATTCTATCGCCTGGATCGGCGAAAGGTTTGGATATTTTGCCTGGATGAGCGCCACCATTCCCGCCACCATTGGCGAAGCAAATGACGTTCCGCCGCCTGCATCCTCGTAATAATCATTTTTGCTGGTGGTATATGCGTGATCGCCCGGCGCCATAATATCCACGTGCGCGCCATAATTGGAAACATTGGAGATCACATCATCCTGCTGCGTCTCGCCAACGCCCAGCACACCCCGATAATTAGCCGGATAATACGGAATTGCATTTGAAAGATTCCCTGCCGCCGCTACAATTGCAACGCCCCGCGCCACAGCAAGATCAATAAAAGACTGTTCTATAAAAGAATAATCCCCCGGCGAACCCCACGAGCAGTTAATCACTTTAAAATTATTCTCGGCAGCATAGATGATCGCCTGATATCCATACACGATTTGGGTTGGATCGCTTATTGGTGCGATCTTTAAAGGAAATATCCGGCACTTTGCCCCGACGCCAGCTATTCCGATCCCATTATTCCACGTTGCTCCGGCTATTCCGGCCACGTTTGTTCCATGCCCGGCATTCAGGCCCTGGCCCGGGGCGGTATTTCCCTTCGGTACGCCCGGCTCAAAGGTATATCCTTCGTAATCATCTACATAGAAATTATTATCATCATCAATTCCATTATTCGGGATTTCCTTGTAATTCCGCGCAATTGAGTTTTTCAAATCCTCATGCGTCTGCAAAATCCCGTTATCCGAAATCGCGATCACCATAGAAGTATCGCCCGCAAAAATATCCCACGCTTCATACGCGTGAATCGTATTCAGATATTCCTGCTGGCTTTTAAAAGCGTCATTCGGCGCACCGAGCAGCCGCGCAACGCGATACGGCTCGGCAATTTCCACATTCGGATTTTCTTTTACAATTCTCCGGCAGAATTCCTCCGGCGTTTCCGTCCCTTCAAATGTCACGATCGCGGTTTTTAAAACAGGCGCTTCTGCCCGCTGGATCTCCGAAATTTTCTGCGCTGATAAAATTGAATTTTTCGGAGCTTTTAAAAGACTTTTATTAAAGCTCAGCGATTGTTCCGGTTTTAAGAACTGCCCGGAGATCTGCGCCTTCGATGTTTTTAAAAGCGAATTCTCAGGCATTGTTTTAAAACGGACTATCGCGGTATTTGCCAGAACTTCGGATTTTCTTTTATCATTAGCCGGCAGAACTCTTGCTTTTGAAAAATCCTGCGCGCTCGCCGTTAGGATACAAAAAGCCAGAATAAGAAAAGTAAGAATTGATTTCATACAATTGGGGAATTTCTTTAAAAGGTGATTTTTAAAAGTAACGAATATCCTTGCGCTTCGTTTTAAAAAAGTATATTTTGCTTTTTTGTAATAACACTTGTACTTTTAAAACATTACGGTTTTAAAAATTGAATACGCGAATTGTCCGTATCTTTGCAGGTGATTTTTTAAAAGAAAATTACGAAATAAAGTGCTTGCTTCGTTGTCTTAGTTTTGTATAAATTTTCTTTAAAGAAAGAATTCTGCCTTCCGTCATTCCGGCTTGCCCGGAATCTTTCTTAATCGTAAGCAGGACGCGTCATGCTCACGTCGGAAGAAAGATTCCCGACGCGCTGTCGCTTGCGGGAATGACAATTATATTGTAAACTCAGCAAATTATATAGACTTTTAAAACCATGGCTGAAAATCCACACGAACAATTTATCGTTACCGCGCGAAAGTGGCGTCCGATGCGCTTTGAAGACATCGTGGGGCAGGAGCACGTCACCACGACGCTGCGCAATGCGTTGCGCTCGGGGCGGATTCACCATGCGTACCTTTTTAATGGGCCGCGTGGCGTGGGCAAGACGACGACCGCCCGCGTGATGGCGCGCGCTGTCAACTGTCCCAATCGTGGCGACGATGCCGAGCCATGTAATAATTGCCCGTCGTGTCAGGAAGTCGTGGACGGGCGTTCGATGGATGTGATTGAGATTGACGGCGCGTCGAATAACTCGGTGGACGACATCCGCAAGTTGCGCGAAAACGCGAAATATCCGCCCGTGAGCGGCCTGTACAAAATGTACATCATTGACGAAGTCCACATGCTTTCCACGTCAGCCTTCAACGCGCTTTTAAAAACGCTTGAAGAGCCGCCGCCGCATCTGCTTTTTGTTTTTGCCACGACCGAACCGCACAAGCTTCCCGCGACGATTATCAGCCGCTGCCAGCGCTTTGATTTCCGCCGCATGGAAATTGACACGATTGTCGCGCAGATCCGCTACATCGCAGGAAAGGAAGGAATTGAGCTGGATGAGCAATCACTTGTGGCAATTGCCAAAAAAGCGGAAGGTTCGATGCGTGATTCGCAGAGCGTTTTCGACCAGGTTGTCGCGTTCTGCGGGCGCGATATTCATTACTCCGATGTGAATGAAGCGCTGCATCTGATTGACCAGGAATTTTTCTTTACCGTGAGCCGCGCCATCCGCGAACACGACGTGCCGAAAATGTTTGACATCGCGCGCGAAGTTCTTTCAAAAGGGTACGACACACAGGAATTTTTAAACGGGCTACTGGAACATTTCCGGAATATTCTCACGATTCTCGCGACGGGTTCGACGAAGCTGATCGAAACGTCGTCGCTTTTCCTTGATAAATATGAAATTGAGGCGGCACATTTTGTTCAGCCCGATATTTTGCGTTTAATGACGCTGACGACATCCACGGAAGCTGCTTTAAAACACGCTCCGCAGCCGCGCATCCGCTTTGAAACAGCGCTCGTGCAAATGGCGACGATGGATTCGGCGATTGAAATCACGCAGCTTTTAAAAGAAATCGAGCTTTTAAAAAAAGGTGGATTTCCGCAGCAGAATAATTCCCAACAAAATATTCCGCAATCACAGCAATTTCCGCCGCCACAAACTTTTAAAAGCGAGCCGGTTTTAAAAGAAACAGCACCAAGTTATTCAGCACAGCCGGAAAATGTTGTAAAAAAAACTGATATTCCCGCAGAAGTAAAAAGTGAAATTGCCGCGCCGGACGTTGCTTTTAAAAGTGAAGAAAAAGGTTTTACAAACAATTCTTTAAAAGCTGAAAGTAAAATTGAAACGCCTGCGCCGGAAACTGTTAAAAAACCGGAAAGCGAAGTTTTAAAAGGTGATATTTCAGCAGGGAAACTTCAGGCGGGCTGGCCGCAATTTGTGCAAAATCTCGCAGCCGAACACAAGCCGTTGCAATATTTGATCCAGTATTCCGCTTCGTTAAAACCGCAGTTTTTAAATGGCGAAGTGATTCTGCATTTTGGCAGTAAGTTTGAATCGGAAAGTTTTAAAGATGTAAAAGGCGCGCTGATAGAAGCTCTGACAAATTTTTTTGGCGCAGCGGTGAATCTGCATTTGTCGGTTGGCACGATGGCAAATGGCGTTGCGAAGGAAATTTTACCGCAGGAAAGTTTTAAAAATGGTTCTTCAGCGAATGGAAACGGAGCGGCGAAGGAAGTTGTAAAAGAACCGGTAAAAGAATTTTTAAAAGAAAATATTGCGCAAAGTCCGGCGGATGCGCTGGCCAATGCGTCGAATGTTTTTAAAGAGCAGGAAAAAGTCGAGCAAATCCAGCAGGAGCCTGAACCGCAGCCGGAAATTATTCGGCATCCGATTGAGCAGGAAATTATGAATAATTTTAGTAATGCGCGAGAAGTGATTGTGCCGGTGAAGGCGAAGAAGGCGGAGTAGGATTTTTATTAGGATTTTTCTGAATCACGGATTTGCACAGATTTTTGGATTTCACAGATTTTTGGATTTTAAAAGTTTGTCATTCCCGCGCAGGCGGGAATCCATCTTTTGACGCAATTGATTACGCGAACTTTTGACGTGTGGATTCCCGCCTGCGCGGGAATGACAATTATACTGTATCTTTTTAAAAACTCAACATTTAAAACTCAACATTTAAAACTCAAAACTAAACATTACTCAAAAATGGCATTAGAAGTTGGAACTCCGGCACCGGATTTTACGTCGCGCATCAGTGATAGCGAGCCGCCGATCACGCTAGAATCTTTTAAAGGGAAATGGGTGGTGCTGTATTTTTATCCGAAGGACGACACGAGCGGCTGTACGGCTGAGGCGTGTGATTTTCGTGATAATATGGAGCGGATCACGGCGAAAAATACTGTTGTGATCGGCGTCAGCCCGAACGATATGAAGGCGCATGGGAAATTTACGGAAAAATATAATTTGAATTTTTTGCTGCTACCGGACACGGAAACGACGATCTGTACGAATTATGATGTGTGGAAGGAAAAGTCCATGTACGGGCGGAAATATATGGGCGTGGAGCGCACGACGTACGTGATTGATGGCGAAGGAATTATCCGGCATGTATTCCCGAAAGTGAAGGTGCCGGGACACGTGGACGCGGTTTTAAAAACACTTGACGAGCTGCAAAGCGCATGATAGATACGCACGCGCACATTGATACGGACGCGTTTGAGGCAGACCGCGACGAGGTTTTAAAAAGAGCATTTGATGCGGGAATGGAATATATTATTATTCCGTCTATCGGCGTGGAAGCTTTTAAAAATTTACAGGATTTGGTGGAAAGCGAGCCACGTTTGTATCGCGGGATCGGGATTCATCCGCATAATGTTGCGAATGTGACGGACGACGATTTAGAGCGGGTTGAACGTGAAAGTTTTTTAAAAAAGGTTGTGGCGATTGGCGAAATCGGGCTGGATTATTATTACGATTTTGCGCCGAAGGACGTTCAGCAGGATATTTTTAAAAAGCAACTTGAAATTGCGAAGCGCAGAAAATTGCCTGTGATAATTCACAACCGCGATGCTGATGATGATGTTTTAAAAATACTGACGGAAGCACAGGACGGGACGCTGGAAGGTGTGCTTCACTGCTTTTCGGGAACGCCCGAGTTTTTAAAAAGTGCGCTTGATTTGAATTTTCACGTATCCTACACGGGAAATATTACGTATAAGAAGTCAACGCTGGCGGAAACGGTTTTACAAACGCCGTTTGAGCGGATGATGATTGAAACAGATTCGCCGTACCTGACGCCGGTGCCGCATCGCGGTAAGCGGAATGAGCCGGGTTATGTGAAATTAATTGCCGAAAAAATTGCAGAAATTAAAAATACATCTCTTGATGAGGTTTTATCAATGACATCGAATACAGCAAAGAAATTATTCAGGCTTTCGATCATAGCATTTTGTGTGGTTGCTTCTTTTAAAACGGCGTGGGCGCAGGAAGAAACCGAGGGCGAATATTATGAAGAAGAGGAAATTGTCAATCCGTATAAAAAGTTTATTGGCGTGGGCTTTACTGTTGGGACAAATACGATCGTAGAAACTCAGAAATTGCTTGCTCCGGCAACAGGCGAGCGGCCGTTTTCCTATGACGGGCTTATATCATTTGGCCCGACCATTACATACAGCCCTCTTGACTGGCTGATACTGGAAGGAACGTATCTATATTCTGAAAATAAAAAGGTGATTTTCACTCCTGATAGAAAACAAGGGATTCAGAGTAATTCCAATACATATCAATTTATAGAAATTTGCTCGCATATCGTACTTCGCCCGGAAAGCAGGATTAATTTTTTTGCAACATTCGGCGGGACGTATATTATTAGTAATATTAATGGCGGGCCTGATGCAGTATCGGCACCGAATGAGCCTCCACCAAGTGGTAATTCGCGTACTGCGCTATGTGGCGGAGCAGGTATTTTAGGGAATATACCCACACCTTTCGGTATCATCACCCCGGTGGCTGAATGGCGGCTGAATTTTCAGTTTGGCGAGGATAAGGACCGGATCGTAGATCAAAATAACGTGCGGGCTGATATTACCACATTCTACTCTATTCCGCGGTTTACATTACTGTGGTATCCTTCTTTTTAAAAATGTATGATTACTGTTCTTGAGCATCCTCTTGTCCGGCGTGATATTACTATACTGCGAAATGTGGAAACAGATCCGGCGACCTTTCGTGCAGCAGCAGCAAGAGTGGGGATACATCTGGCAATCGCAGCAACACAAACTCTTGAACTGGAGAATTTTACAATTACGACTCCGCTTGAGGAAACGCAGGGTTTTAAAACTGCCAATCCGCTCATTCTCATGCCAATACTGCGCGCAGGAGTTGCTATGCTTGCGCCTTTTTCAGAAGTAATTCCACAGGCGGCTATTGGTTATCTCGGCCTACGGCGCAATGAGGAAACGCTTCAGCCCGAAGAATACATGTTCAGTTTTCCGCCAACGGAAAAGCCAGCAACGGTTTTTCTCCTTGACCCGATGCTGGCTACAGGTGGAAGTATGTGTGCGTCTATCAGGCGTGTCCGGCGTGAAGGTGTTAAAAATATCATTATTGCCTGCATGATCGCCGCTCCTGAGGGAATAGAGCGCGTTCGCTCCGAATTTCCTGATATACCGATTATAACTGCAGCACTCGACCGCGAACTCAATGAAATTGGTTTTATCCTGCCGGGCTTGGGTGACGCGGGTGACAGATTCCATGGTTAAGTTTTAAAAGAATCTTTTAAAAGAAAAAGAGCTTGCAGAATAATTTCTACAAGCTCTTTTTTATTTGAATAACAGTTTGTCTGAATCACAGATTACCGGATTTCTCTGATTGCACAGATTTTTTCTTTCTTTTTAAAACACTGATCACCTGAGTTTCGTATTTAGATAATGCGGCAGCATATCGCGCCATGTCGGCCAGTCGTGTTTGTATTCCGGCCCCCACAGGTCTATTGTATTGGGAATTCCCTTTGCATCGAGAATTTTCCCCATCAGGATCGAACTTTCCGGTGATTCATAGTCGCCGCGCCCGCTCGTAAAATAAATATGCTGTTTTTTCTGTAAAAGCTCAAGATGTGCGCCGCCCAGATTTGGAACGTAATGTACCGGCGAATTGAAATAGCAGGTTTCGTCCCAGTATCCTTTTGAATATGTATGGAGATCATAGACGCCGCTCATAGCCAGCGTTCCGGCAAAAAGATCAGGCCTGCGGAAAAAAGAATTTGCTGCATGAAGCGCCCCAAGAGAGGCGCCACTTGTAATGATGGATGCTTCACCATTGCAGTCATTTTGGATAAACGGCACAACTTCTTCCGTGATATAGTAATTATACTGCTGATGGCGAATTGCCTTATCGCGCGGCTGCATCTCAGAATTCAGCCACGATTCCGAATTAATGGAATTGATCGAATACACTTTGCACTGGCCCGCTTCAATGAACGGTTTGATCGAATCAATCAGCTGAAAACGCTCATACTCCAGATAATCCGCCGCGGCTGTCGGAAAAAGCAGCAACGCAAATCCGTGATGCCCATAAGCAACAATTTCCATTTCGCGGTTGAGATTCGGACTCCACCATTTCGTAATATCACGGCGCATTTCGTACCCTTTTTGATTTCTTTAAAAATTAAATCCTTTTTAAAACTTCCTGCAAAATACGTCACTTTTTACCTTCTCCCAACAAATTTCTTTTAAAGAAATTCCGGCGCAAACGGCAGCCGTGGATTTATAAAAAGTAAAATCTCACCCGAATGGATCTTTAAAACAACTTTTTCACCCAAAGCCCGATTTCTCGCACCTTCGCGCATCCCGAGTTCAAGCGTTTCTTTTACAAGCGGCCATTCCAGATTTTCCGTTGTAATTTCCACGCGCGGCTGCGGAATCAGCGAAATTATTTCATTTTTTACAACATCAAATTCCACACTTTTAAAAAGCGAAATTCCGTAACGATTTTCATCAAAAAGACAGATATTCACGAGCTTTGAAAAACGTTTTAAAACGCTCCAGTTATTCAGCGTATGCTCAAGTTCACCGCCGTGAAAGCCGAGCAGAAGGATATTTTTAAAACCGCGTTCGATAATTATTTTTAAAGCCTTTTCAAAATCATTCGTGTCCTGCTCATCAATCTGGATGATTTCACTTTTTAAAAAATCCTCGCGATTTGCGAGCTTTTTAAATGAATCCAGATCACCGACAATCATATCAGAAAAAACATTCTTTTTAAAAAGTTTTACCGCCGCGCCATCCGCTGCGATGACAGGAATATTTTTAAAAGCTTTAAAAAAACTTTCCTCCGGCAGCGTTCCGTCCAGACAGAGAATTGCATCGAAGTAGTTTTTAAAAACAAGCTTGTAAATTTTTTCGTCCATTTTTTAAAAGCTTCCTGTTTTTAAAACTTCAGCTTCCCAATTATCAAAAATCTGCATTACGATGTTCACGCCTTCCGTCAGTGCCGCCGGGCCGGGCTGCAAAATAATCGAAGAATGAATGTCAAACATCCGGTTATTTTTCACAGCGGGAATTTCCATCCAACCATCACGCGCCAAAACTTTTTCCTTTTTAAAACCCTTTCCGCACCACGAGGCGAGCATAATATCCGGCGCGCGGCGTACAACTTCGGAATTATCTGCTAAAATCCGTCGCTTTGCATCCTGAAAATAGCGGTTTTCTTTAAAAATATCGTCGCCGCCACACAGTTCAATTATTTCGCTCACCCACGTAATTCCCGTTATCAGCGGATCGTACCATTCTTCAAAATACACGCGTGGTTTGTGTTTTCGCTCAGCGCCTTTTTTAAAAGCTATTTCGAGATTTTGGGATAATTTGTCTGCATATTTTTCAGCTTCGGGCAATTTCCCAACAAGTGCGCCGAGTTTAACGATCATTCCGAGAATTCCGGAGATTGAGCGGTGATTAAAACCGACAACTTCAATTCCTTCCTTCATTAGCTGTGCGCAGATATTCGCCTGGAGATCGCTCCACGCAAAGACCATGTCGGGTTTTAGTTTTAAAATCTCTTCAATATTCGCATCAAGATACGTGGAAACCTTGGGCTTTGTTTTCCGTGCAATTTTGGGGCGCACGGTAAATCCGGAAATCCCAACGATGAGTTCATCCGCGCCGAGTGCGTAGAGCGTTTCGGTTGTTTCCTCCGTCAGGCATATCACGCGCTGCGGCAGTGAGGGTTTTAAAACCATTTTTAAAAGAAATTACAGCGATTCAATGGAAAGCATGTTTGTGCGTGTACGGACTTTTAAAGGATGACCGATAGTAATTACGATCTTTTCGCCCGGACTGCAGCACCCCAGGTCGAGCAGCATTTTTTTAATAGCGTCAATCGTTTCGTCCGTAGTTGTGGCATCTTCAAGCACTAACCCGACAACACCGGAAAAAATACCAACGCGCCGGGCTGCTCCTACTACCTGAGAAATAGCGAATATCGGCGCCGTAGGTCGGCGCTTGGAAATAAGCCGGACGGTCGTACCCGTGAATGTGTGAACACAAATGCCGCTGATAGTCCCGCTGTCAGCGATGGAGCCGACTGCCATAGCAATCTGATTTCGTGTCAGCTCTTCAGCCGGGCGGCGTTTTGTTGATCGTTTTAAACCTTCATACAACAATCCTTTTTCTGTTTCCGCGCAGATCATCCGCATGTAAGACACTGCTTCCACGGGATATGCTCCAACGGATGTTTCAGCTGAAAGCATCACGGCATCTGTTCCGTCGAGGACTGCATTTGCTACGTCGCTTGCTTCGGCACGGGTCGGGCGCGGATTCTGGATCATTGATTCCAGCATTTGCGTTGCGGTAATGACGGGTTTTGCAAAATGTTTGCAAAGATTGATAATTTTTTTCTGCACCAGCGGAACCTGTGCTGCCGGGATCTCTACGCCAAGATCGCCGCGTGCTACCATGATCGCATCGGAGATCTGGATGATCTTTTCGATATTAGCGACCGCTTCCGGCTTTTCAATCTTTGCAATTATCCACATATCGCTGCCACGCATATCGAGATGCTTTCGCACCATTTTTACATCATCTACTGTCCGTACAAATGACACGGCTGCATAGTCAGCGCCATTTGCTATCGCAAAATCAAGATCTTCCTTATCTTTTTTCGTCATCGCCGGCTGGCGGATATTCACATACGGCAGATTAATACCTTTACGTGATTTCAACAGCCCGCCGTGCACTACAAGTACCCGTACAAAAACGCCATTTGCTTCGAGGACCTGTACTTTTAAAAGCCCGTCATCAAAAAGAATTGCATCGCCCTTTTTTACATCTTTGGCAATTGTCGGATATTCTACCGGGATTACCGTCATATCAACCGGGATCACCGGCTGATGTTTTTTTAAAACCCCGGTATCTACCAGCACCACTTCCCGTCCGTTTAAAAGACTGACCACACCATCGCCGGGCAGATTGGACACACGTATCTTTGGCCCCTGGAGATCGGCGATGATAGGCAGATATACACCCAGTTTTTTTTCTACATCACGGATGAGCCTGATGTATTCCAGGTGATTGGCATGTGTGCTGTGCGACATATTGAGCCGAAAGGCATTAGCGCCACAACCGATCAGTTCCGTTAGTTTTTCTTCCGAAGCGATCGCCGGCCCCATTGTGCAGAGAATTTTCGTTTTCTGCGATATGAATGTTTTTATCGTGCTCATTATGAAATATCAATGTAATGTATCTTTTAAAATTGTTTTTAAAAGTATGTTTTAAAAGAAAAGATTTTAAAGTTCTATATGTTGGAAGGTTTCGTACCGCGATTTGCTTCGGGGTACATAAATGGTTCAATATATTCTGCCTTTCCTGTTTCCTCATCAAGCACAATATGAACACCGCAGATCCGC
>JAZKFS010000030.1:0-13124 GCA_040386315.1 Bacteroidota bacterium | reverse complement strand
TCATATTTGTGCGCTGTCTGGAGAATTGCACGTTTTAAAGCCACATCTTTGCGCATTCCCAGTACGGAATCATACGGGCCCGTCATACCTGTGTCGCTGATATAGGCAGTTCCTTTCGGAAGGATCACCGCGTCCGCCGTCTGAATATGCGTGTGCGTACCGACTACCGCACTCACCCGCCCATCCAAATGCCAGCCCATCGCCACTTTTTCAGCAGTCGCATCAGCGTGGAAATCGGTGATAATGAGATTCGTCCGTGCGTAAATTTTTGTCAATACATAATCCGCGCCGCGAAACGGGCAGTCAATCGGCTGCATATATACACGCCCCTGGAGTTGTAGTACGGCTATTTCGCGTCCGCTCGGCAAAGTTGCAAATGCGTAACCGCGTCCCGGATTTTCCGGCGGATAATTGAACGGGCGCAGCACCATCGGGTTTGTTGCCAGGAGCGGGCGCGATTTCCAGTTTTCCCAGATATGATTTCCCGTCGTGATGACGTGAACACCCATTTTAAAAAGCTCGTTCGCTTCAATTTCTGTCAGCCCTTTGCCGTTCACGATATTTTCGCCGTTGACGATCACGAGATCTGACTTATATTTTTCGATGAATTTCGGTAGATATTCGCGGACTGCCTTCATCCCGGCTTCGCCCACTACATCACCGATAAAAAGAATATTTGCTTTTGCTGACACGTTGCGCCACCTATTTTAAAAAGTATGTATCTGTTTTGAATTAAATGTGTTACTGTGATTTGCTGGCCGTTCTTTGAAAAAATCTAACCGTTCATCTTTTAAAAAGAACCGAAAAACGCTATATTTGCGATAATTACAAAATTATCCTTTTAAAAGAATAGTTTTGGAAATTCTTTTTAAAAGCTCATTAAACTTTTGCCATGCTTTAGATTTCATACACCCAAAGTGAGTGAGTGTTTTTAAAAAAGAATAACTTTTAAAAGATCGGCAACTTACTCAAAAAAAGCATAACGCGCCCGCATGAAAATTTATACAAAGACGGGAGATGACGGTACGACGGGACTTTTTGGCGGAACACGCCTTCCGAAATTTGCTCTGCGGATCGAGGCATACGGTACGGTGGATGAATTGAATGCCGTATTGGGAATCGCCCTCACGCACGAAATGCCGGAACGCTTAGCAACAGTTTTAAAAGAAATTAGTTCTTTGCTTTTTACGGTTGGGGCAGACCTGGCGACGCCGCTTCATCCTGCGCCGAAATATCATATTCCGCGCGTGGAGCCGCAGCACATCGAAATGCTGGAAGCGCTGATAGATGAATATACGGACGAGCTTCCGGCTTTAAAGAATTTTATTTTGCCTGGCGGTACACAGGCGGCGGCACATCTGCATTTAGCGCGAACAGTGTGCAGGCGCGCAGAACGGATAGCGGTGCATCTGGCAAGCGAGGAAGATATTGGAGAAACAGTGATAAAGTTTTTAAACAGGTTGTCGGATTATCTTTTTACGGCGGCACGGCTTACAAATAAGCTGGCAGGCGTGGAAGATGTAGCATGGGAACCTTCAAAGCGGTAGTGAAGTTAAAGCGGAGTGCATAACCACGCATGTACGCAACTTTCCCCAATCCGGTTTTAAAAGTGTTTTAAAAAAGAACAATTTTAAAAGATAGATAATAGAGTGTAGCAAGGTATTTGGCAGATAATGTTTTAACATAAATTTTTTATGTCTTATTTTTTTAAAGGAGTTTTCTATGATGAAGTCAGGATTTAAAGCGCTTTTGTTAGGCGCTGTAGTGTACGCTTTTGTAGGCGTAGGTTGTAATGAAAATACTGTTGACCCGGTTGGAACTGACAGTACAGCTGCTCCATTAGCGCCAACAGGCCTGATGGCAAATTCGCAAAGCGGCGCAGTAGCGTTGAAATGGACAAGCTCTGCTTCAACAAATGTCAGCAACTATGAATTGACTGTTTCTCCTGCTCCGACAAGCGGAAGCTCAACGATCTCTATCGGATCAGCTCTAAATACGTATGTCGTTAGCAATCTGACTAACGGAACAACATATTCATTTTCACTAAAAGCAAAAAGCTCGACAAAATCAAGCGCACCGGCTACTATCAGCTGGGCCCCGGCTACACGTATGTCGGGAGTTAAGGTTTATGAAACAGCATCTTCCAGCTTTGGCAGCGGTTTAAATTTTTCCAGTGGTAGTGTATTAACTGTAGCAAACGGCGCTACATGGGATCTTGGTTTAGATACGCGTACTGTTGGCGGCGCGCCATCATACGATCTTGGTTCTCCATCGCTTACATCATATACTTTCCCGGGAGCAGTCAAAACTACGCTTATCTCAGACAAACGCTATGAAGGAGCAACTTCTCTGGACGCAGTATTTGATACAGAAGCTCTTGGATCATCGGCTGCTATGGCTCCGACCACAGCACGCCTTATCAACTTTACCAGTGTAACGCAGGGATTTGTATTTTTTGCTAAAACAGCTGAAGGTAACTATGCTAAAGTTCTTGTAAAAGCAGTTGGTGGCAAGATCCTTCAGGGAACTGCTCCTAACCGTTATGTAGAAATGGACGTATCATACCAGTCAGCGACAAACATTCCGTATGCTTCAGTAAGAAGCACAGGCACTCCGGCTTTTAAAACAGCAGTAAATTCAACTGTGAAAAAAGTATCTGGTGAATAATTTGGTGGAACGCTTTTAAAAAACAAGCGGTTCTTCTTAATAAAGAAGAGCCGCTTTTTATTTGCGAGTCTTTATGTATAATTTTAAATTATTGTTCAATTTTCTAATAGGATTTATTTATGAAAAGATTTAAACTACAGTCGCTATTTGTTAGCGCGATCATGTGTGCATTTATAGCAGCAGGATGTAATGACAATGATGATGTCGTTACCCCGCCTTCAACTGCACCGGCAGCTCCAACCGGTCTTGTGGCAAATTCCAAAGATTATCAGTCAGTACGCCTGAAGTGGACAGCATCTACATCAGCAAAAGCAGCAGATTTTAAAGATTATGAATTGACAGTAACCACGCCAAACGGTGCGACCCCGGTACAGACGCTCCTCGTTAATAAAGACTCAACAGGTACTATCGTAACCGGTCTGACAGAAGGAGTTATCTACACGTTCTCTTTAAAATCCAGAAGCACTGCTGCTTCCAGTAATACAAGTGCAGCAGCTTCAGTAAAATGGTCGCCTGCTGACCGCTATTCCAACGTCAGAATGTATGAAACAAAATCAACTACTTTTGGCAGCGGTATCAGTTTTAAAAACTCAGATACAGCGTTACTGGTCAGCCAGGGAAATTTGTGGGACATAGGCCTGGATACACGCGATGAAGGCGGTGTTCCTTCCTATGATATCGGCTCGCCTTCAAAACTGTCCTATACTCTTAAAGATGCAAGCGGCAATACAATTACTCCACGTGCCACGCTTCTTTCTTCCAAGATCTACGAAGGCGTTGCATCTCTGGATGATCTTTTTGACACACAGGTTCTTGGAGAGGCTGCATTAAATATGAAGCCTGATACTGCACGCCGTATCAGCTTTACTACCAGCACTCAAAACTTTGTATTCTTTGCAAAGACCGAAGAAGGTAATTATGCAAAGATCCTTGTAAAATCAGCAAACGGCAAGATCCTTCAGGGAATAGCGCCTAACCGCTACGTGCTCATGGATATTTCATATCAGGCAGCGCCAAATGTTCCGTATGCTTCAGTACGCGGAGCAGTACCTCCTGCTTTTACAACATCAGCAGCTTCTTCAGTTAAAAAAATTGCAACTGAATAATAATTCAGTAAAGTTTTTAAAAACGAAGGCGGTTCTTTTTTAAAAGAGCCGCCTTTCTTTATTACATAAATACTATTTTTGAAGAATCATTCTCACTTTTAAAAAGCCATGAGCATCTTTTTATTAAAACGACTTACTGCTCTACTTTGCACGCTTCTTTTATGGAGTTGCGGAGATGATGCCGCCGCGCCGGAAATGCCGGCGCCCGAGCCGCCGACAAATCTCCAGGCAACAGCAATAAATAGCAATACAGTAGTTTTAGAGTGGACTCCTTCTGTTACTTCTTTTGACAATATCCTCAATTATCTTCTGCTCATTCCTGCTTTGGAAGACACCATTAAGGTGAGTAAGCAAACCTCGTCGTTTGAAGTCAGAGGACTGAGCGGCGGCACAACATACATGTTCTTTTTAAAAGCGCAGGGCACAAATAGTAAACTCAGTATTGCAGATACAGTTGAAGTTTTACTACCATAGTTTTTTTTAAGCCGCCTTCGTTATTTTCTACAATTCTTTTAAAAACCTTTTTAAAGACCCAATTCCACACCGAAATAAACATTCCTCTCAGCGCCGGGAAAAAACTGCCGTCCTTCTGCGCCTGCTGCGTATAAATTATTCAATAAATTCGTCACCTGTACACGCCCTTTTAAAAACTGAAGTGAAAAAACATTTTTAAAATCATAGCTCGCGTCGAAATTTACAACGGTGTACGCGTCGAGATCATTATCCGCATAATCCGCCAAACCTTTCATATCGCCGAATAAATCCGTTTTAAAACCGCCGACATATTTCCCGATAATTCGCGTGTTGAATTCACCGATATTATATGTTAAAATCAGGTTTCCTAAAATATCAGGAAAACCCGAAATTGGATTATCCGCAAGCGAAATACTCGTGCCGTCGCCTTTTAAAAAGTTATATTCGATAATGCGGTTTTGGCTGAATGTCGCGTTTCCGCCGAGTTGGAGATTTCCGTATGTTGCGCTTTTAAAAAGAAAAGAATTTGCTTCCAGTTCAATTCCTGTGTGGCGTGTGCGCGGCGCATTTCCGTCTATAGGATTTCCGAAAATATCGAGCTGTCCGACCTTGACTAATTCATCGAAAAATTCCATCCAGTAGAAATTTATTCCCGCTGAATAATTCTCGTCACGATATCGCGAACCCAACTCGATATCGAGCAAACGCTCCGGCTTTACAAGCGGGCTGGAAAAGTCAATCCTGCCGCTCGTGTCGGTTTTAAAAAGTGGACGTCCGCCGTAAATGGATTCGTCGGCATTGTACAGATTCGCCATGCGCGGCTCGCGCGAGGTGAAGGCAACTGACGTGAAAGCGCTCAGGTTTTCCGTTGCATTCCAGTTCACACCGAGGCGTGGATTGATGAAAAGAAAATTTACGTCGAAAAGCTCATCGCCATTTCCAATATTTCCACCGGTCATGATTTGATAATTCGTAAAATTATTTCCCGCTTTTTCATTGCGAATTCGGTAGCTGTGGCGAATGATCTGCGCTTCTGCATTTACCAGAACATCTTTTAAAACCTCGTACTGCTCACGCGCGAAAAATGAGAAAATATCGCGTTCGCCGTTGTACGAATACATTTTAAAATCAGGGTCAAATCCTGACGGAAGATTTTCCGCATAGGCGATCTTGCCCCAATGCTCAGAGCGGTGCAGCCGCGCTTCGGCTCCAAGTGTAAGCTCACCGCCTTCGTGCGACCATACAATGCGTGGAAGCCAGCCGCCATGATGATTGCCGACGAAGCCGCGAATAATTGAATTTCCGGGAGTGATTGTATCTGCAAATCCAACCTGATTTAAACGAAGTGTTGCAGCGTCAGGACGCCAGCCGTCATAAATCGGGTCATAATCAAAAAAACCTTCGCCGGTGTAGTAGAAGATCGTTGATTTTAAAACAAGATTTTCTTTTAAAAAGATGTCATTTAAAAGCTCATAATGTGGCTGTGAAAAATTTTCGATTTCGCGATTTCGCCGTTCGGAAGAAGAACGAATTCCTGTTCCAAGCGAATCTAACTGCCAGTCGCTGTAATTCTTCCGTCTTAAATTCAGATCCTTTACATGTGTCTTCGGAACGCCATAATACGTCAGTTCATCTTCAAGCGGCCCACCGAACACGTTGATCTGCGTTGTGACATCGTCATCAAAACGTGCCGCGCTTAAAAAATAGCTGTTAAGCGTAGCGGCGGAATGTTCGCGGTAGCCGAGCGAATTGATCCGCGAGAGCCGTGCGTAAAAGGCGTAATTATCCGTCAGGCCCGAAGATAATTCGAGCGAGTATTTCTGCACATTTGTTTTAAAAATATCCACGCCGCCATATTCCTGGATGCCAACACCGCTCGAAACGCGAATAGAACGTTCAGTGGTAAAATTACTCGTCGTAAGATTTACGCTGCCACCAATTGCCGCTGCGCCGTAGCTGGACAAACCCGCGCCACGCTGCACCTGGATATTTTGCAAACTCGAACCAATATCGGGAAAATCCAGCCAATAGACGTTGTGATCTTCCGGGTCATTTTGCGGAACGCCGTTTATCATTACGGCGATGCGGCGCTGATCAAATCCGCGCATCGTCATTTTGTTGTAGCCAACGCCGTTGCCTGATTCAGAATAAAAATATGTAGATGGCAGATCGCTCAGTAGCGCCGGAACATCCTGCACGGTGTAGATATTTTCCAGCTCAGCTTTTGTAATTTCAGCAAACGGAACGGGGCTTTTGCGGTCTTCAGCGCGTGTGGAGGTAACGGTGATGCTCGGCGTGGTGTAAACTTTTAAAGAATCCTGTTTTTTAAAAGTTTTTAAAGAATCGGTCTGTGCGTGCGCTGACGTGGCAGCAGCCGACAGAAGGAGAAATGCGAAAATGCGGTTCATAAAATCCTTAAAGAAATGATGTAAAAAATTTACTCATTTCCGAAAGGAGAGAATCAATGGAGCAGGACAAAAACGCGTAGTTTTTAAAAAGACCGGCTTTAAAAAGTTTTTAAAACTGCTTTTAAAAAGGAGCTTGCGGTGCCTGTGAATTTTTCCATTTCCCTACGCCGGTATGAGCCGGATCAGGTTCGAAGAGACTCTCTCAGCCGCGCTACAGTTTTTAAAAAGAATTCTTTTAAAAGAAGGTTTTTAAAAAGGCGCGACACCTCTAACGGAAGTTTTGCAGTTGCGAAAATACGGAAAGTTTTTGAAATGAATCCTTTTAAAAACTTTTCTAAATATTATAGACTGAGTATTGCTTTTAAAAGATAATCATGTATTTTGCAAAAAACTTTTGCCTATAGTTTCAAATTAAGTGAACAAAATATTATTATAACCATGCTCTCTTCTTATATCATTATTACTGGTATACTTTTGTTTATACAAATATCTATTAGTTGCGGACAGTCAATTATTGATACCGAATCTAAAAGATATGATGTAGAAACAGGATATATTGAAATGCTACAGTACGTTGATAATCAGCCAGTGTTAGAATATAAATTGCATTTTACTGAATTTGGATCACAGCGTCATCTATTGCGGACATTTATAAAAGATACCATTAGAAGGAGAATTACCATTACTACAAAGGATTATCTTTATGAATTTACTCCCGGATCAGATTCTGTTGATAGAGTGAAACTTACAGGGCGAATCTCAATGCTTATTAATGATGGCACACCGTTTCTACCCACTGAAATGAAGGAGGTAATTAAAAGTGATACGGCTGTAAAACTACCGCAAAAAAAAATATCAGGCTTTGGAGTACCAGGTTATTTTCTAACTATGAATGGCCTTTCTGCAAGAGTATGGGTTCATAACAATATACCAGTATATATAGAAGATATAGATGGTAATAAGCTATTTGAGGTTATAACTTTAAATACAAATATTAACATTCCCAATGATTACTTTATTATACCTGATTCGGCAAAGGTAATCGAATTGCAGCTCCCAATCTTTGATGAATTACGTAATGAAGAAGAAGTGCCTGAAGAAGAATAGAATGTATAGTGAGGACCTCTTACAAAAAGCACTTAAAAAGTGTATGTAAATTAGAAAGTAGTATTGCCAAAGTTAAGTTTTTAAGCCACTGCAAAAAAAAACCGCAGCCGTGGTGCAGCTGCGGTTTTTTAAAACTCTGAAATGCGCGTATGAAAGTAATTGTTCGTGGTAAAGGTGAGAATTTCACTTCTCTCGTCTTGTGGTGAATTCCGTTCGTCAGTGGTGAATCTTTTAAAGCTTTTGGTGATAAAGCTGTGGTGAAGTTCTTTTTCGAAAAATTGTCTTGTGGTGATGGTGATTTAAATAGTTTTTAAAAACTATTTTTAAAAAAACGTTCGCTGGTGAAACGAAAAGCTCCCGTGGTGTCGAGAAGCTTTATTTTTTATAATCCTTTCATACCGCAAAGAACAATCAACTATTGGTGTGTCTGTGATGTCTGACGCTAACTTACATCATAGATTGTGCCTGCACAAGGGGCAATTCCGCGTGTGGTAATGATTTAGCGGTAAGAGGTATGCTAAATTTAGATAACGGTGTTTTTAAAAGATAAACGGTTTTAATTTTAACCTCCGGCAATTTATTCTTAAAAAAAAACGTTACAGTATTTCCTAAAAGTTGAAGATTTGAGCGATTTACCGTAATTTGCAATTATTCCTATCACACTTTATATTTTTTCTCATGGACAAATTAGTAATTGAAGGCGGCCACCGCATCCACGGCGAAGTAAACGTATCGGGTTCTAAAAATGGTTTGCTGGCCGTGATGCCCGCTACACTCCTTGCGCCGGGCGTTTATCATTTAAAAAACACGCCGAATTTACGTGACGTCTGGACAATGTCGCGGCTGTTTAATGCGATGGGCGCATTCTGTGAACTCAATGATAACGATCTTTTTATAGATACGCGGAATCTCAACAGTTATGAAGCACCATACGAATTTGTAAAAGCGATGCGCGCTTCTATCAATGTTCTCTGCCCGCTTCTGGCACGTTTTGGGCAGGCAAAAGTCTCGCTTCCGGGCGGTTGTGCTTTTGGACAGCGTCCGGTTGATCTGCATTTAAAAGGTTTGGAAAAACTCGGCGCGGAAGTCAAAGTTGAGGGCGGATATATTTATGCAAAAGCCGCGCGTTTAAAAGGTGCAAAATTCCACTTTGACGTGTCAAGTGTGGGCGCAACGGAAAACCTTCTGACAGCAGCAGTAACCGCAAAAGGAACAAGCCATTTTACCAATGCAGCACTTGAGCCGGAAGTAACGGCGCTGGCGCGAATGCTGGTAAAAATGGGCGCAAAAATTGACGGCATCGGCACGACGCATCTGGAAATTGAAGGTGTGGACGAGCTTCATGCAATTGACGAAGAGATCATACCGGACCGCATCGAGGCAGCGACGTTTTTAATTGCAGCAGCTATGACAAAAGGTAGCATTCATTTAAAAAATACAAATCCGTATCACATGCACGCTGTTGTGGCAAAGCTGGAAGACGCGGGCTGCGAATTTGACGTGACAGGTGATTCCATCAAAATGGAAATGAATCAGCCGATTAAGCCGGTAAATGTCAAGACTGCAACGTATCCGGGATTTCCGACGGACGTTCAGGCGCAGTGGATCGCACTCATGACATGTGCTGAAGGCGCTTCAAAAGTGACTGATACAATTTACGGCACGCGATTCCATCACGTTCCCGAGCTGATCCGCCTCGGCGCGAATATCGAAGTGAATGGCGATACGGCAACGATCAACGGCGGCAAACAGCTCATCGGCGCAACGGTTATGTCAAGCGATCTTCGCGCAAGCGCTTCGCTGATTTTGGCGGGACTTGTTGCCGAAGGGCGCACAGATGTTTTGAGAATTTACCATATAGATCGCGGCTACGAAGCAATTGAGAAGAAACTGAATGCTCTTGGCGCCGACATCCGCCGCGAAACAGCGGAAGAGGAAGAATCAGCCGAGATGATAGCGATCGGGGCGGCTCCAAAAGCAGAAAATCAAAAAGCGGAAGGCCAGAAAGCTGAAGTGGTGAAATAATTTCTTTTAAAAGATTTTTACACGTACATTTGTAATAATCGCTTTTAAAAGCAAGCACCATTTACTCCATTGATTTAGCAGCATAGATCAATGAATTACAACCGATACAAATTTTTAAAAAATGCAGGCGCATGGCTTATTACAGCCGTGTGCCTGTTTGTGTTTGCAGTTCCACAAGATCTTTCAGCGCAAAAACGCGGGCAGCAGAAAAAAAGTAAAAAAAGCGAAAAAACCACGATTCAAAAAAAGCATCGTCAGAAAACTGTTTTAAAAAGAAAAAAACAACAGGCAAATTCCTCTGTAGAATCAAGTCGGCGTGAGCTTTTAAAACTACAATCGCAAATACAATCCACGCGCTCGGAAATTAAAAACCTTTCAAAAAAAGAAACCTCGACGCTGCAAAAGCTGACTATCCACGAAAAGCATTCTACGCAAATTCACAGGCATATAAATCTTCTGGAAAATAGCGTTGCGGTTTTAAAAGATTCCATCAATATCGCAAAGCGAAATGAGCAAATGCTTGAATCGCGGCTCTCGCAGATCCAGCAGGATTATGCGAAGATCGCGCAGGAATTTTATAAAGCCGGTGATATTTCCGGAGATGAGTTAATCGCTACAGGACGCCCAAGTGATACGGAAATACGGCGCCGCGTTTACATGAAGGCTCTCACCAAACAGCTCAACGAGCGCGTTCACCAGATGGAGGAAGTGAAGAATTCCATTGCACGGCAAAAAGAGATTTTAAAAGCGCATACAGCCGAACAAAACCGGGTTTTAAAAACAAAATCCGCCGAGCAAAATGAACTTGAACGTTCAATTTCAGAGAAAAAGAAAGCCCTTGATGAAATTCGCTCTAACAAAACTTTGCTGCAACAGGAGCTTTTAAAAAAGGAGCAGAGCGCGCGGCAGATCGGCGCGATGATCAACCGCCTAATTGCACAGGAAATGCGCAAGCGCGAAGCACAGCGAGAAGAGCTTTTAAAAAAGCGCGAACGCCTGGCGGCCCGCCGCAAAAATGAGGATAAACCACGAAAAGGCGAATCGCCGGACCTTGCCTCAAATGAGCGCGGAGCTTTTAAAACAACGGAAGAAAAAGTTGAAATTCCCGATTATTCAAAATCTTCGTTTAGCAGGAATTCCCTTGCATGGCCTGTCGGCAGCCGGAAAATAACGCGCGGCTTCGGGCAGTACAGAAATCCTTCCACTAATACTATCACGGACAATCCCGGCATTGATATTTCAGCAGCGCGCGGTTCCGCCGTTGGGGCGGTTTCAGGTGGAGTGGTGTCGCTTCTGCACTGGCTTCCGGGATACGGTTCTCTTGTGATCATTGACCACGAAAATGGATTTCGCTCGGTCTATGCGAATCTTGGTTCAGTTTCTGTAAGCGAAGGCCAGCGTATTTCCGGCGGAGGAATAGTTGGGCGTAGCGGCGAATCGGTTGATGGCGAATTTCTTCATTTTGAATTATGGCGCGAACGCCAGAGATTAAATCCGGTGAGTTGGCTGCGATAAGTTTTTAAATGCTTTTAAAAACAAAAAAGGATAGAATTTAACTTCTACCCTTTTTTAAAACTTTGCTTTCAAACTAACTTTATTTCGCTTTTTCAACCTTGGTTGATTTTATCGAAATTGGTTTTAGAGGTGTTCCATCAGCTCCGCCCATTGGCCCTGCTTCGATTTCTGCATTTCCGATCTTATCCACTACATCCATTCCGCTCAATACTTTTCCAAAGATCGGATAATCACGTGGAAGTTGTGGCGCATCGGCTGTTGTAATAAAAAACTGGCTGCGAGCGCTGTTTGCCTCCTGGGATTTCCCCATCGCCAGCGTACCTTTCGGATAGCCAATTTTAAAACTTGGTGTTTCAGGATTTAATTCATCAATCAACGGCTCTTTATTCCAGGTTTCACCACCCGTGCCCCATTTGTCCTTTAGCGAGGCATCGCGTGACTGTGGATCACCCGCCTGAATGACAAATCCTTTGGCCACGCGGTGAAATAGAATACCATCGTAATAATTCTTCTTCGATAATTCCACAAAATTCTTCACCGTATTCGGCGCGTCATTCCCAAAAAGCCCGACGGTAATTGCACCGAGTGATGTATTGATTGTGACAATATCCGTCACAACTGCCGTGTCCTGCGTAATCGTCTGAACCGGCTGCTCAACAGGTTTTTCAATAGGCGGTGGTGTGTCGTCTGCCACATCATTGGCCCTGTTATTCATTCCATCATCCTTTTTCTCACATGAAATGAGAATCGTGCTGAATAAAAACGCACCGAGGAAAATACTTTTAAAACGCATCATAATTGTACTTTTAAAAACTTAATAAAACAAAAAAATTTCTTTTAAAAACTTATTCCAAAACTCCTTTCGCTACCATCACAAGTATCAGCGCACCAAGTGCAATTCTATAAATCACAAACGGAATTGTTGTGCGCGTTTTTAAAAAGTTCATCAAAAAAGCGATCGCATAATAACCACTGATACCCGAAACAAGCGTAGCCACAAAAAGATTTACTGCCTGATCGCCGGAAATATGCGACAGGCTTTTAAAAAACTCCAGAAGCCCACTCGCTGTAATAGCCGGAATACTCAGCAAAAACGAAAAACGCGCCGCCGTCTCACGCGTCATCCCGCGAAACAATCCGGCCGTAATAGTTGTACCCGACCGTGATGCTCCCGGAATGAGCGCAACTGCCTGCGCCAATCCCACCAAAAGCGCATCCTTCCATGTCAGGTCTTTGATTTCCTTATTAAATTTCGCCGTTTTTTCAGCAATAAAGAGAATTATTCCAAGCAGGATCAGGCTCGTCCCTATCACAGTAAGGCTTTTCGTAAAATTGCCTTCAATAAAATCTTTAAAAGCAAGGCCAATGACGACAATCGGGATTGAACCAAGAATAATAAGCCATCCAAGCCGCGATTCATGCGATTGTTCAAGGATCTTTTTACGATCTTTTGTCACATTTTCTTTTAAAAACATCACAGGGATCGTGCGAATATCCTGATGAAAAAAGACAAAAACGGCAACAAGTGTTCCCAGCTGAATCACCGCCATAAACGCCGTCCAGGCCTCCGGATCGTCCGGCGAGATCAAGCCCATGAGCTTGCCAGCTATCGTCAAATGCGCCGTCGAGCTGATAGGAATAAATTCCGTCAAACCCTGAATTAACCCGAGAATAATCGCTTCAATAAGTGACATCAAAATTTCCAATAGTTTTTAAAAATTCGTAGGGACATGCCATGGCATGTCCACCACCACGCGTGAAACACCAGACTGGTTTAAGAAATTCTATTGTGGCACGTGGAAATATATAACGCGAACATCCA
>JAZKFS010000029.1:0-9276 GCA_040386315.1 Bacteroidota bacterium | reverse complement strand
GTTTTAAAAATCTTTTTAAAACGGGTTGATGGGACGGCAAGGGTGACCGCCCACAATTGGTGGAATGTGGCAGATTGGGAAACAAGAAATTCTTTTTAAAAATATTCTTTTAAAATCTACTTTAAAATTCGGAGCGAATACATGCGGAAATGGCGTATTGAGGACTCGGCGGAGCTTTATAATATCAACGGCTGGGGCATTGATTATTTTGCGATAAATGATAAGGGAAATGTGACGGTGAGCCCGAAAAAAGCGAATGGCCCGGTGGTGGATTTAAAGGAATTGCTGGATGAGCTGAGCCTGCGCGACGTGAGTATGCCGGTGCTGCTACGGTTTCCGGATATTTTGGGTAATCGGATTGAGAATATTTCTGGCTGCTTTGCGAAGGCGTCGAAGGAATATGGCTATAAAGGGAAATATTTTAGTGTGTATCCGATTAAAGTGAATCAGCAGCGGCCTGTTGTTGAGGAAATCGTGCGCTACGGGAAGCAGTTTAATATCGGTCTGGAAGCGGGCTCAAAGCCGGAGCTTCATGCGGTGTTGGCGATTATGGATAATCCTGATGCGCTGATTATTTGCAACGGCTATAAGGATGAGGAATTTATTGAGCTGGCGCTTGTAGCGCAGAAAATGGGTAAGCAGATTTTCCTTGTGGTGGAAAAACTGAATGAATTGAAGCTGATTTCGACGATTGCGAAAAAGCATAATATTCGTCCGAATATCGGGATTCGTATCAAACTCGCAACGTCGGGCGCGGGGAAATGGGAAGATTCCGGCGGTGACCAGAGTAAATTTGGTTTGAATGTGAGCGAGCTTTTGGAAGCGATTGAATTTGCTCAAAAAGAAGAGCTTTTAGATTGTGTGAAACTGATTCACTTTCACCTGGGAAGCCAGATAACGAATATTCGTAAAATTAAAACCGGTTTAAAAGAAGTAGCGCATTTTTATGTGCAGTTGAAGCAGCTTGGCTGTAATATTGAGTTTGTGGATATTGGCGGCGGGCTTGGTGTGGACTACGACGGTTCTGGTTCGGCGGGAATTAGCAGCATTAATTACACGATTCAGGAATATGCAAACGACAGCTTATATACACTAATGGAAGCGGCGGATAAATACGGGCTTCCGCATCCGAGCGTGATTTCCGAATCAGGCCGCGCGCTGACGGCGCATCACTCGATTCTGGTTTTTAATGTTTTGGAAACAGCGTCAATGCCGGAGTGGGATAAGGAAGTTGATAAAGTTGGCAAAGACGCGCACAATATTGTTCGCGAGCTGCACGGGCTTTTAAAAGCGGTGAATGTAAAAAACATGGTGGAATTCTGGCACGACGCGCAGCAATTCCGCGAGGACACGCTCGACTTATTCAGCTTGGGAATGATTGATTTAAAAACGCGCGCGCTGGCTGAACGCCTGTTTTGGTCTATCGCGCGGGAAGTTCATGCGCTTGGGCAAACCGTGAAAAATATGCCAGATGAATTTAAAGTGCTGGACAAAATGCTTGCCGACAAATATTTCTGTAATTTTTCGCTATTCCAGTCGCTGCCGGATTCGTGGGCGATTGACCAGCTTTTCCCGATAATGCCGATTCACCGCTTGGAAGAAAAACCAAACCGGGTGGCGACAATTCAGGATATTACATGTGATTCTGACGGGAAAATTGACCATTTCATCAGCAATAATCGCGGCGCAAGCCCTTTCATTCCGGCGCATACATTTAAACCCGGCGAACCGTATTATTTCGCTGTGTTTCTCGTTGGCGCGTACCAGGAAATTTTGGGTGATTTGCACAATCTTTTTGGCGATACGAATGCTGTTCACGTCATTTCCGACGGTGACAAATATCATATTCAGCAAATCATTGACGGCGAGTCTGTGGCTGATGTGCTCGATTATGTACAGTTCAGCGCCAAAAAGCTCGTTCGCACGATGGAACAGTGGGTTGGAGCTTCGGTCAAAGAAGGCAAGATTTCCATTGCGGAAGGAAAGGACTTTTTGACGATTTATCGTTCGGGTCTTTATGGTTATACGTACCTTGAGGAATGAGTTTTGTGAGTGGAGGGAGTGCGGTGAGTTTTGTGAGTGAAATCAAATGCCTACTATTGAAAAATTTGAAGATATACTTGCCTGGCAAAAGGCACGTGAATTAAGCAAGGAAGTTTACACGCTAACTTCAACAGGAAATTTTTCAAAAGATTTTAGTTTAAAAGACCAGATTCGCCGTGCGTCTGTATCTGTAATGCTCAATATTGCAGAAGGATTCGCACGGCGTTCTAATAATGAATTTCGCCAGTTTCTTTATATTGCGCGGGGTTCTTCAGCCGAGGTTCAGTCAGCACTTTATATTGCACTTGACCAAAATTATATTTCACAGGAAGATTTTGATACTCTATATAAACTCGCTGATGATTGCGCCAAAATGATAGCAGGATTAATCCGCCATATAAACACAAAATAGCACTCCCAAAACTCATTAAACTCACCGCACTCACTCCACTTCCAAAACTCCCTACTCATGATGATACGGCTCACTTTTTAAAATCGTCATCGCGCGGTACAACTGCTCCACAAAAATCAGCCGCACCATCTGATGCGAAAATGTCATCGGCGAAAGTGAAATCTTGCCACTCGCAGCTTTATAGACAGCTTCCGAAAAACCATACGCGCCGCCAACCACGAACACCAACCGCTTCGTGCTGTGAAGCTGCTGCTTTTCGATGAAGTGCGCGAATTCGGGCGAGGTGTGCATTGTGCCACGATTGTCCAGCAAAATCAATTTGTCGCCTTGCGAGATTTTCTCTAAAATCAATTTGCCTTCGCGCTCCTTCAATTCCGGTTCGGACAGTGCCGAAGCATTTTTTACATCGGGAATAACGTCGAGCGAAAATTGCGTGTAGCGCGTGAGCCGCTTTTCATATTCGGCGATTCCTTTTAAAAGATATTCTTCCGATGTTTTTCCGATGACGAGGAGCGTGATACGCATTTTAAAAAGTGTTGGGTTTCTTTTAAAAGTTTTAAACGAAAGTTTTAAAAATTCCGTAGATTACTGCAATCTACTACATTTTAAGAAGATTCCGGACAAGCCGGAATGACACTTTTGTAAAATTCTTTTAAACACTTTTTAAAAACTATGAAGCGCGTTATCCCTTTTCTCTTTTTCCTTTTACCTTTTTCTTTACAGTTTTCAAACGCTCAGATGTATGCCAATCGTAATTCGATAATGAATCCGTTTGCCGATACGGTAGCGCAGAGCGGATTTATGCCGTCGTTTCATTATTCACATGAGTTTGCCAAAGGGTTTGGTTCGGCGGGTGGCGAGCAGGCGTGGAACGGGCGCAGTGTAGGTTTTATAGAGTTTTACCGTTGGGAAAGCGGATGGTCATTTGGCGGAATGCTGGCAGCAGAAGCGGGATTGAATGATTCAAATGATATTGGTTTTAATCCGCGTAGTGTTCGCTGGATGGAGGAGCTTGCGGTTTTTAAAAAGCAGGAATTGTTTACGTGGAAGCTCGGTGTACAGCATCAGTGCAAGCACGACGTGGATAATTCCGACGGAGCGAGCGGCGATACGCCGATTGCTAATTCCACAAAGCGCGTTACTATTTTAAGCGGACTGAATGCAGAGATTTTTTCAAATCAGGTTTCATTTGGTTCTGATTTTGTTTCAAGGGCAGTATTACGAACTGATTATTATTTTTCAGCGAAGGATTACCGCTTTCCAAAAACGACTGAGAAGGGGAGTTTTATGGATGCGTATGGGGCAGTTCTTTTAAAAGCAAAAATAATTTACAAAGGATTTTCACCGTTGGAAATTCATGCAGATGGTTGGTTTGGCAGCGCATTTTTAAAAGAAAATACAGAGCAGATAGCGGCAGTATCAATGGAGAATGCCTACCGTTTTGAAATGGGTGTGAGCGGGCGAGGGCGTGCAGGAGCGCTTACGGTTTTTGGCGCATTTGAGCATTATTTTGATGATTTTGCGCTGCCCGTTCCGCAGCAATCGGATGTATTTTATATCGGACTTCGCGGAAGCAGTTCAATTTTCTTTTAAAAACTTTGTATTTTTGATTTCTTTTAAAAATTTCTCTTACGAATAATACTGATTACTGTATGTTTTTAAAGCTTTCCTTCTGCCTGTTTCTGACTGCTATTACAGCATTTGCGCAACAATCTCAACCAAAACTTTTTCCAATCACATCCGGCGGACGTTTGGGCTATATAGATAGTACGGGACGGCAAATTATACCAATGAATTTTCTCGCGGAAAAAACTCAGATAATAGATTCAAAAAAAGGACTGCCGGGACAAGATGTTTTTAGCTTTTCTGTGGGCGATGCTGATTTTAATGAGGGAATCGCGCATGTGCGGATCCCGATCAAATTCTGGATATTCACTATTGGCTCCAAACCGGCGCTGATAGATGAAACAGGCACGATCATTTCTCAAACATCGTATAACTGGATCGGTGATTATTCCGAAGGTTTGGCTGCGGTTGAAATTCCTGTAAAGATCGGCGAATATACATACCAGACTGAGTACGGGTTTCTCGACAAACGCGGTGCACGGGCATTTGGTAAAACTTTTGAATGGGCGGGAGGTTTCTCGGAAAATCTTGCAGCATTTTTAAAAAATGGTAAATACGGTTTTATCAACACAAAGGGTGAAATAGTTATTGAACCGCAGTTTGATAATACAGGAAAATTTAAAAATAAGCTTGCCCCGGTTTTAAAAGATGGTAAATATGGATTTATTGACAAAGAAGGGAAATTCAATATTCCACCGAAATTTGAATTTGCGCGGGAATTCTCCGATGATATGTTTGCACTCGTGATGGAAAAGGGGAAATATGGTTTTATTGATCGGGATGGTTTTTATTTTGTACAGCCACAGTTTGAGGATGCCGGGAGCTTTTCCGAAGGGATGGCAAGAGTGGTTGTAAACGGGAAAGCAGGTTTTGTGGATGCAAAGGGAAATATTGCGATTCCTGCGCAGTTCGACGATGCCGGCGATTTTTCCGGTGGCCTTGCCGCTGTAAAGCAAAATGGCGTTTGGGGTTATATCAATCCTAAAGGATTCTTTTTCATCGAGCCACAGTTTACCTCAGCTCAGGCTTTTAAAGGCGGTTTAGCACAGGTTGAAGTGCGTGGGAAGATGGCGTATATTGACAAAAGCGGGAAGATTGTCTGGCGCGAGTAGGAGCTTTTAAAACTCCTCTTTTTAAAACCTAAATTTTTCTTTCACCCATCACACTAATTGCCGAACCGTCCGCGATGAAAACAGACTTCGGCGTGGACGATTCTAAGCTTTTAAATTCCGCGCCGTATAACGCGCCAAAATCACATTTAATATCAAAACTTTTCAGCGGATGAATATTCCACGTCGGATGCTTCACTTCATATTCCGACGTTTTTAAAGAATTCACACGCGTGTAGCCCCAGTAATGCTCAGCGATAAATTCCTCTTCCGAACCTTTTAAAAGTGGGATTTTCTCTTTGCTTCCAACTGCGCGAATGTAATTCCACGAGTTTTTAAAACGCCAGCGATACTCAAGAGAAATCTCGTCTTTTAAAAACTCCCACGAATGTGCTGTTTTTAAAGTCTGGTAATGCTCGCCGTACAGCGTGTTCGCCACAAAAGCGATCGCAAAATTTGGCACAATTTCCTTAATAAAAACCACACCGCGTTTCCACTCGCCGCCATCTTTAAAACGCACGTAAAACCGCAGATTGATCTCTTCAAAATCCCGGTGGAACGGAATGCTTATTCCTAAAACTTTCGTATTCGTGAACATAAACGCAACTAAGCTCACATAATCAATGCCATTGTGCGTGTCAAGTTCGGTGCGAGCGGGCAGGTGTTTTAAAAGTAATTTGCGGTCGAACTCATAATTCGCCATCACGAGATTTGTCCACTCGGCGGTGAGGAAAGGGCGCATATTCTCTTTTTAAAAAAGAAAGTGAAGTTATTTATCTACAGTTGCCAGCCAGCCTCTCGCTTCTTTTGGAGTCTGAAAACATTGCACATTAATATTATACGGCTCAGCATGGTTTGTAAGCTCTTCCACCATCATCCTTGAAATCCGGTTATTAGGAATTACAATAGCTGAGTAACGAATGCCGGCATCCTGAAACTGCGGGATCATATATTCGATAAACCACGTCCGGTCAGCCGGCGACAGGATAACAAAATTACGTGTATCGCGCAGCATTTTAGTAAGCTTATGCTCACGGGCAAAGTCCAGAAATTTTGTATTAATAAAACGGAATTCCTGGCTCGTCACATAGCCATTCCACGTAAGTATACCACTGTTTATCTCCGGGTCGTACTCAATAGAATATAGTGAATCCATCAAATCCTTTCCTTCATACCCAAGGTAATGAATTTCAGGAAAACTTGTAAAAACATCTTCTTTTTTGATGCGGCCCTGCTCATCTATAATGCCGGTGCTCAAAAGTGACTGATACAACGGCTCCAGCAGGGAATTTAATTCATCGACACTCACGACTCTACTGAACGGCAATAGCTTGCTAATCTGTTTGAAGCGTTCATCTATTTTCGTGAGGTTGTCCTGCAATTGCTGTGTTTCTTTTGCGGAAAGATTCATCCTTTTGAAATTTTATTTTTATACAATACTTCCTTCATTCTAAACACTATATGACGAATCAGGAATTCCTTTCCGCAAATTCAGTTGCTTAAAAAGGCACTATTCCTCAAGTTCTTTTAAAAGATTATCCAGATCAAGCCGATGTGTGTACATTTCAATCGAGCCATCTTCTTTTAAAGGCCACTTTTCTCGCGGCTTATCCCAATATAATTCCACGCCGTTTTTGTCAGGATCATCCAGATAGAGCGCTTCAGAAACACCGTGATCGGACGCGCCAGTCAGCGGATAATTCGCATCAATCAATCTGCTTAAAGCCGTTGCCAGGTCGCGCCGCGTCGGGTAGAGAATTGCCGTGTGGAATAATCCCGGGCTTTTTACCGGAGCGGGAGGCGCATCTTTGGAATACCACGTGTTCAGCCCAATGTGGTGGTGATAGCCGCCAGCTGAAATAAATGCCGCCCCATCGCCATACATCGTGATGAGCTCAAAGCCGAGCAGCCCGCAGTAGAATTCCATTGCTCGCTCAAGATTCGCAACTTTTAAATGCACATGGCCGATGCGCGTCCCGGCGGGAATCGTGTAATCATTTTCCATTTTTAAAAATTCAGCTTTTAAAAAGTTTTAAAATGTTCGCCTTTCCAGTTCTTCAACGACTTTCCGCAATTCCGCCGGAAATTCCACCTTCGCATCTTTTGAAAAATCGAACATCACCATCACATCATGCGCTTCAGCACAAACATCGCCTCGCTTATTCTGGATTTCATGATGAAAACCAAAGCTCGTGGTTTTGATAAATTCCACACGCGTCTGCACGATTGCACTGCCCGGATAGAACAGCGGCTTTTTAAAATCGCAGCGCGTGGACGCCAGCATCGGCCCGACTTTCGTTTTTAAAAACGACTGGTACAGCCCGATCCGCTCCCAGTAATTTACCCGCGCCGACTGCACATATTTTAAAAACGCCAGGTTATTGACGTGCCCGAACAGGTCGAGTTCGCTCCAGTCAATGCGGAGCGGGAGGGAAACGGGGAAGGTGATATTTTCCATTTTAAAAACCTATTTTTTAAAACTGCCACGTCCCGAATTTCCCGCGCCGGTAATCATCATACGCCTGCACAATTTCCTCCTCAGAATTCATCACGAATGGCCCCTGCGCAACAACAGGTTCACCAAAGGGCTTGGCATGGCCGAAAAGCACAATGCTGTCGGCGTCAGCTTTTAAAAACAATTCTTCATTGTCATTGGCAAATTCCACGAGCTGCAGCATTTTCGCTTTTGTGCCATTCACTGTCACTTCGCCGCGTATCATGTAGAAAAAAATGTTGTGTTCTGCAGGAATATTCAGCGTCAATTCACCACCGCTTTTTAAAAATATCGTCTGTAAAACAACATCGCTCGACGGCTCAAACGCGCCTTTTTTACCGTGAAATTCTCCGCAAATTAAATTCACCGTCACCTTGCCATTATCAAGCGTGAACTGTGGGATTTCCTCTTTTTGCAAACCAATATATTTCGGCTCCGTCATTTTTAAACGTGCAGGAAGGTTCAGCCAGAGCTGTAAAATCTCCAGCGGGCCGCCGTTCTTTTTAAAATCATCCGACGACGTTTCCGCGTGGATCAGCCCGCGTCCCGCCGTCATATACTGGATGCCGCCCGCCGTGATCACGCTTTCGTGCCCGCCCGAATCCTTGTGCATAATATCGCCCTCCAGAATAAACGTCACCGTTTCCATGCCGCGATGCGGGTGCGGGCCAAACGGCAAACCGCTGTTATTCGGGCGGTACACCTGCGGGCCGTGATGGTTTAAAAACAAAAACGGGTCTATCATATCGAGCGACCGCGTCGGCATCGGCGAGTACGTGATAAGGTCGGCAATCGGCCTGTATTCTGCGTTGTGGAGTTTTTTGATTGTGCGCATACTAAATAAGGAATGTTGACTCTAAGTTGTCATATGAATTATTTTTTAAAAAAGTTCTTCGTTCGCGCGCAAAGTCTTTACCAAAGCTGCTTCGTGTACTGAATTCATCGTACAATTTTAGAATATATTTAAATAGTATTATAGAAATAAATGCTGTACCATTGACTTTGTTGAAATCGGTTGGACTTGAATCAATTGTTAAAATTCTCCGATAAATGTTTTTACATATTGATTCAATGTCAATATATGGGGTTAGATTTTCAAAATGGATTATTGATGATTCAGGTGTGTAATTTAGTTTATTTCTAAGAGTTGAAGGAAATTCAGGATTATAATCAGTAAACATTTTTAGTATAGAATCAAATAATAGCTTTTCATCATTATCAGCGTGGTTTAAAAAGTCTTTAAAAACGAATTCTAAATTTCTCCAAGTCATTTTATGAGTGTCTTTTTGAAAAGTTAAATTGACAATCATATTGCCGTTTGCATTTAAACCTTTAGGTGAGAAATAATAAGTGCCAACATCTAAGGATATTACTGTTGAGGTCATTGCAAGTGAAAATCTTTCTAGATCTTTAGTGCAATTACTATCCAAATATGTTAAGCCACGATGTAAAAATCGGAATAAGGTTGTTGCTGCAAAAAAGGCAAAGTAATATAAACTAACATATGACCAATTTGAGGACTGTTTATGTGACTTTGAAAAATCAACAAATTGAATAATTGTTTTATTAAGAAAGAGTTCTATTTCACAATG
>JAZKFS010000028.1:43471-44516 GCA_040386315.1 Bacteroidota bacterium | reverse complement strand
ACGTAGCAAAACGGTTTCGAATTGAGAATCTTCCCGCCCAAACCGATTACCGTGTGCTCGACCTTACAAATACTGCACAATATCCGCGCGTTTCTGCGCCTCTCCGGCTTCCGCTCAACGACCTTCCGCGTAATGGCGGTTCAGCGTTTCGCGCAGACGATGGCGCGATGATCACGTATTCGATCGCGCCGACCGATGATGATTATGTGTATATGGAATTTCTGTTGGAAACTGACGGGCGTGTACCAAAGGAAGATGTTTTCGTCACGGGCAGCTTTAATAACTGGACGCCCACACGCGAATGGCAGATGTATTATGATGAGAAAGAAGAGCTTTTAAAACTTCGCGCTCCAATGCGGCGCGGACGGCACAATTATCTCTACGCCACCGGAAAATTAAACAACGAAACGGCCCAAGTGGAACAACTTTCCTTTGAACGATATGAAGGGAATAATTCTTCGGCGCCGCTCACGTTTATCGCGCTCGTGTATTACCGCGAGACAGCGCTTGGTGGCTATGATTCGATTATCGGCGTCGGCGCGGGCAGTGTTTACGGGACTATTAGGAGATAGTTTTTAAAAGAACTCTTACCACCTTTTAAAAAAGTTAATACTGCTCTTTTGAAATCACTCTTTCCACATCTTTTGAAAGATGCGCCTGAGCAATTTTCACACCGCTACTTGTACCAAGACGATCAGCTCCGGCCTCAATCATTGCTGCGGCTGTTTGTAGATCGCGGATTCCGCCGGATGCCTTTACCTTTACTTGTTCGCCGACGTGATTTTTTAAAAGAACTATATCTTCAATTGTTGCGCCGCTTGTTGAAAATCCGGTGGATGTTTTTATAAAATCTGCGCCTGCATTTGTAACAATATCACACATCCTGATCTTCTCATCTTCCGTCAGCAGGCAGGTTTCAATAATTACTTTTAAAATTGCATTGCTTTCGTGCGCCTTCTGTGCCAAAACAGCGATTTCATTTTGGATATAGAGATAGCTGCCATTTTTTAAAGCGGAAATATTGATTACCATATCGAGTTCGGTT
>JAZKFS010000028.1:7341-43461 GCA_040386315.1 Bacteroidota bacterium | reverse complement strand
GTTTTTTAAAACCGCATGCGCTTCGGCAACTTTCGCTTCCGTGAGCGTCGCACCAAGCGGAAAGCCGATCACGGTACAGACCTTCACACCGGAGTCTTTTAAAAGCTGCGCACAGATCGGCACGTAATACGGCAGCACACACACCGATGCGAACTTATTTTCAAGCGCTTCTTTGCAAAGCGTTTCGATCTGCTGCTGCGTGGCTTCGGGCTTTAAAAGCGTGTGGTCAATTCTATGCGCGATTGAATGTTTTAAATCTTCCATTTTTAAAAGGAGAAAAGTAAAGAGTAAAATTTTTAAAAGAGTTTTTAAAACGCATGAACTTAATCCAAGTCATTTTCTTCCCCGAAAATACGCGGGAAGTCATATCCGTGTCCGTCAAATATAGAAAAAGCGTATGAACTGGAAAGCACGGGCGCAAATTTTTTCGTATCAAAATTGTACGGAAGGTCAGCTGCCAGCAGGAGCGAACCACCCGTAGTCGTGTGAAAGCGAAGCCCGGGGCCTGCTGAATGGTGCCATTTAGTTTTACTCAGAGGTGTTTTTTGATTCCACACCGTGCCGGCATCATAAAATAGTGCGCCGGAAAACCTGAAAAATAAGATCGGGAACTCAGCAAAATACCGGTATTCAACATTTGTAATTGCGCGGTTATCACCGGAAAGCTGATTAGCTGCATAGCCGCGCAGCCCTGCTTCATTGTCCAGCACCAACTGGCGGAGCGCTGTCCAGTTCCATGATGTCTGCTGCCGGACCTGTGCGGAAATCACGGAATTATCTGAAAAGCGATAGAATGTTTTTCCCTTGGCTTCCTGGTAAATATACCGTGCTTCTCCTTGCCCAAAGCCACTTCCTGAAGTAAATTGCCCGAAAAGATACAGCTTTCGCCTGTATGTCAAAACTGATTGCTCCGCGCGCGCCCCCAGGTAATACATATTATCGCCACCGTTCGTTATTGGGATCACTTTTCCCAGCACCACTGTTCCCCAGCCTCCGGTAACAATATCTTCTGTCTGATAACTATTGAGAAGGCGATCCTTCGTAAAATCCTGCTTTAAGGAAGAAAAAGCTACCAGCATTTTCGCTGAATTATCGAAAGCAAGCCGCTGCTGGCGTTCCGCTTTTTTTCCGCTTACATATGCGGATATAAACAACTGATCGCCACGTAGGAATTTCTGTGAGATCCACCCTTGTGCAAATTGCTCTTTAAAACCGATCTGCTGATTTAAACCGTTTTTAAAAAGAAAATCACTTCCATAGGAATTTGCCCCGCTCAAATTCCATGCAAACGGCATGGCGATCGTTCGGTATGGTTTTGTAATATCAAGGTTTTCAATTGTTTTAAACTGATTTGCAAATAATCGCCCGCTTGTATTCATTTCAGTGCGAAAAATCCTGCGTTGCGTCAGCGCCAGGTCCGCCTGCCAGCCGGTATTATTGCGGTTTGTATTGACAATTTCCAGCCGGATATTCGTGCCATAGCCGAAGAGATTCGACTCGGTGAATCTCCCGCCATATTGCTTGATTCCCGCTTTATAGCTCGCAATAGGCGTGGGGCTGGTGCTCCATTTATCCTGAGTTCTTAAATGCGCGTGAACAGTACCGTCTTCGAGCGTGTCGAGAATAAAAAATGCTTCTGTGAAAAATCCTGTTCCACGCAGATTACGCTCGGTTTCTGCAAGCAACTTCATATCGAGTTCATCGCCTTCTTCAAGAAGAATCTCATCAGTAATAATATGCTCTTTCGTCAGCCCGTGAATACTGTTTAAAAAGTCTCCTGCGAAAAACCATGTTCCTGTAGCCTTATCGTACACCTCATGGCGCTCAACAGTGATTTTGCTGATTTCCTGAGCTTCCGATGTACTTTTAAAAAGGAAAAGAGTAATTCCAAAAAGGAAAATCTGTATATTTTTTTTCATATTTTTTAAAAGGATTTTGGTAGTTTTTAAAGGCGTATAATTTACAACAATATAATCGCTTTTAAAGTCCCGCTTTTTAAAAACTTTTTAATAACTTCCGGTGTTGCGCCCAAACCTTTCCGCACAAATTCGTATCTTTGTTGTTCTATAATTTGTAAAAAATACTTTTAAAAGAATTTCAATGGCAGCGTACCCGTTTCAATCAATAGAACCAAAATGGCAGAAATACTGGGAAGAAAACCAGGTTTTTAAAACCCGCGACGACTTTTCAAAACCGAAATATTACGTGCTCGATATGTTCCCGTATCCGAGTGGCGCGGGGCTTCATGTCGGGCATCCGGAAGGATATATCGCAACTGATATTACCGCGCGTTTTAAAAGAATGACCGGGCATAACGTCCTGCACCCGATTGGTTTTGACGCGTTTG
The DNA here is from genome assembly GCA_040386315.1 of Bacteroidota bacterium. Classification (GTDB taxonomy): domain Bacteria; phylum Bacteroidota; class Ignavibacteria; order Kapaibacteriales; family DASPKH01; genus DASPKH01. Next base: position 41,114 of record JAZKFS010000028.1, on the reverse strand, counting down.
GCCTGCCGACGGAACGCTATTCGATGAAAACGGGAATTCACCCGCGCGTGGCGACTGAAACGAATATTGCAAATTTTAAAAGGCAGCTTGCCATCATTGGCCTGAGCTACGACTGGTCGCGCGAAATTAACACAACCGAGCCGGATTATTACAAATGGACGCAGTGGATTTTTTTAAAAATCTATAATTCGTGGTACGACGAGCGCGAGGAAAAAGCACGTCCGATTGAGGAATTGCCAATTCCTGATTCTTTTAAAACTGACGCCGAAATTGAAGAATACCGCGATTCAAAACGCCTTGCTTTCATCGCCATGATTCCCGTAAACTGGTGCGAAGAGCTCGGCACCGTGCTCGCCAACGAGGAAGTGGACGAGTGGAAGGAAAAGGGCTACACCGTGGAGCGCCGCCCGATGCGCCAGTGGATGCTGCGGATTACCGCCTACGCCGACCGGCTTTTAAAAGACCTGGATTTGGTCGAATGGCCGACGTCCACGAAGGAAATGCAGAAACACTGGATTGGCAAAAGCGAAGGCGCGGAAATTGATTTTAAAATTGCCGGAAGTGACAAAAAAATCCGCGTTTTTACCACGCGCCCCGATACGATTGGAGGTGCGACGTACTTGGTTTTAGCGCCGGAGCACGCGCTTGTGGAAGAAATCACGCCGGACGATTTTAAAAGCGCTGTTGCTGAATATCAGCAGAAAGCTTCTTTAAAAAGTGACCTTGAGCGCACGGAACTTTCAAAGGAAAAAACGGGCGTTTTTACCGGCGCGTACGCGATAAATCCGGCGACGAAAGAGAAAGTGCAGATATGGATTGCAGACTACGTTCTGGCGCATTACGGCACGGGCGCGATTATGGCCGTTCCCGCGCACGACGAGCGTGACCACGAGTTTGCAACGGAATTTAATTTACCAATCGTGCAAGTCGTAACGCCAAAAGACGGAAGCGAATTTGATGTTTTAAAAAGCGCTCTTACGGATGAAGGAATTGCTGCGGGTTTTAAAAATGACCTGCATAATATCAATGGATTAGTGACAAGCGAAGCAAAACGTTCGATTATTTCGTGGCTGAAGATGAACGGAATTGGCGAGAAAAAAATCCAGTTTAAACTGCGTGATTGGCTGTTTTCACGTCAGAGATATTGGGGTGAACCTGTGCCGATTATGTTCTTCGACGACGGAACAAAGCGTTCGCTGGACGAAGATGAATTGCCGCTGACTTTGCCTGATGTGAAAGAATACAAACCCGCAGGAACAGGTGAATCTCCGCTGGCAACTGTCGCCGAATGGGTGAGCTTTACCGACAAAAAAACCGGTAAACACGCGCGCCTTGAAACGAACACCATGCCGCAATGGGCGGGTTCGTGCTGGTATTACCTGCGCTATATTGACCCGCGCAATAACGAACGCTTCACCGGCGCGGAAAAAGAAAAATACTGGATGGGCGAGGCAGGCGTAGACCTCTACATGGGCGGCGCAGAACACGCTGTTTTGCACTTGCTGTACGCGCGTTTCTGGCACAAAGTTTTGTATGATTACGGCTTGGTTTCTACAAAAGAACCTTTTAAAAAGCTCTTCCACCAGGGCATGATTCTGGGAGAAGATTCACGCAAAATGTCAAAGTCGCTCGGTAACGTTGTCAACCCGGACGTTCTCGTGGAAGAATACGGCGCTGATACGTTGCGCCTGTACGAAATGTTCCTCGGCCCGCTGGAAGCTGTCAAGCCGTGGTCAACCACCGGCATTGAGGGCGTTCACCGCTTTTTAAATCGCGTGTGGCGACTGATTGCAAATGATTCAGGCGAACTTTTAAAAACTGTGCAGGATATTCCACTCACACCCGAGCAGGACTACGCGCTGCACACAACGATCAAAAAAGTCGGTGAAGATATTGACAATCTAAGCTTTAATACCGCGATTTCGCAAATGATGATTTTCGTGAATGAATTTACATCGGCTGAGATTCGCCCACGCGAAGCAATGGAGAAATTTGTGCTATGTCTTGCGCCATTCGCTCCGCACATGTGCGAGGAATTGTGGAAAATTCTCGGACATAACGAAACAATTGCGCATGCTCAATTTCCGAAATATGACGAAGCGAAACTTGTTCAGTCAAACGTGGAAATCGTGCTCCAGGTGAATAGCAAAATCCGCGGAAAGGCTAATGTTCCTTCCGGCACATCAGCCGAAGAGCTTGAAAAAATCGCGCTTGCAGACGAAAATGTTCAGCGCTTTATGGAAGGAAAGCAGGTTCGCAAGAAAATTATTGTGCCTGATAAATTGGTGAATTTAATTGTTGGTTAATTCTTTTAAAAACTGTTCAAAAATTGATTTCATCTTCTTTTCTTATTATCGCTGTTATCGGCGTTCTTATTGGTTTGCTGTCAGGGCTTTTTGGCCTCGGCGGAGCGCTGATAGCAACGCCACTTTTAAAAATATTCGCCGGATTATCTCCACTTCTGGCGTTGGCGACGCCACTTCCGGCTGCGATTCCATCGGCGATTTCTGGTTCAATTGTTTATCACCGGAATAAACTGATTGATTTTAAAATTGCGAAAGTGATTTTGTTGTGCGCTATTCCGTTCAATTATATTGGCGTAGAATCCACAAAATATGTTGACGACAAAGTTCTAATGATTCTCACGGGAGTTTTTCTTTTTGTTGTCGGCGGTACATTTTTCGTTCGTGGCTGGCTGCTGAAAGAAGAGAAGGAATATGAAGTTCAGCGCTCGCTTGCGGTGCTGATTCCTGCGGGAATTGCTACAGGATTTCTTTCGGGTTTGCTTGCGATTGGTGGTGGAATTGTCCTTGTGCCGGTTTTTGTGCGCTTGAATAGACTGCCGCTTAAAAGCGCTTTGGCAACATCACTTTTCTGCGTTTTAATATTATCAATTGTCGGAACAATCAAGCATTATATGCTCGGCAATATCGACGTTAAAACAGCACTTATACTTTCAGTTTTTGCCGTTCCGTTTTCATATTACGGCGCAAAAATGGCAATTAAATTGAGAAATCAAACGCTTGAAAGAATGTACGGGACATTCGTTGTTTGCTTTGCGATTTACTTCTTGATAAATGTTCTGACAGGGAAGTAGTCAGAACCTGAATTTATCGAATTTTGAGAATTGCTGAATTTTCAAGAGTTTTAGAAATTGTTCATTACTTCCTTTTTAAAAACATATTTGTTTAGAGAATTCAGGAAATTCAAATAATTCAACAAATTCGAGTTCAGATAAACTTTTAAAACTAAACCCTCACAAAACTCAAAACTTTTTAAAATGCTCTGCCTTCAAACTGAAACAAATCCTGAGTGGATTGAAGTTGCCAATAAAAATCACGACAAAATCCTGATAGACCACGCGCATTGTGAGAAAAAAGCAACCATTTTTGCGATTTCCATGATTAACCGCTATCCCGAGCGCGCGAAGCTCGTTCAGGAAATGATTGACCTGGCAAAAGAGGAAATTGAGCATTTCGACTCTGTGCAGAAGGAGCTTCAGAAACGCGGAATCAAATTTACGAGCGACCGCGGATGCGAGTATGCGCAGAAATTGCACAAGCTCATCCGCCGTGATGAACCCGGCCGAATGCTGGATTTCCTCATCACCGGAGCGCTCATCGAGGCGCGTTCGTGCGAGCGTTTTTCCCTTTTGGCAAAATCTGCAACGGATGAAACAATGCGCGTGTTGTATAAATCACTGCTTGCTTCTGAAGCCGGACATTACACGATGTACACAGACCTTGCGCGCGAATATTATCCGGCAGCCGAAGTGAAAGCCCGCGTGAATGAAATGGCGGCGCTCGAAGCAGATATTGTGCGAAATTTAAAAAATCTGCCTTCCATGCACGGATAGATTTTTTTAAAACTGTCATTCCCGCGCAGGCGGGAATCCACGCGCCGGATGTTCGCGTTAGTTTTTAAAACAGCAGTTTTCAACTTCTTTTTACGATGGATCCCGCCTGCGCGGGAATGACAATTACAAAAAATACTTTTAAAAACATGTCCGATACATCACCCAAAATAATTTTCATGGGAACGCCCGAATTTGCCGTGCCGTCGCTGCGCGCAATTCATGAGAAATTCGGTGTAGCCGCAGTCGTGACCGTGCCGGACAAACCAAAAGGGCGCGGTTTAAAACTCGTGCCGTCGCCAATGAAGGTTGCAGCATTAGAATTAGGAATTCCCGTACTTCAACCCGAATCCATAAAATCGCCCGAATTCGCCGAACAAATTGCCGCTTTAAAACCTGATATTATCGCCGTCATTGCTTTTAAAATCCTTCCGCCGTCGGTGTATTCGCAGGCAAAACTCGGCGCGTTTAATATTCATGGAAGTTTGCTGCCGAAATATCGCGGTGCGGCGCCGATACAATGGGCGATTATCAACGGCGAAAAAGTCAGCGGCGTCACATCATTTCTTTTAAAAGAAAAAGTAGATACCGGCGAGATTTTACAAACCAAACAAGTAGAAATTACCGATGGAATGACGGCGGGCGAGCTTTATTACGCGCTCATGCCGCTTGCCGCTGAGCTTGCCGTTGAAACGTGCGATGCGCTTTTAAACGGCGCGGCAACGCCGATTCCGCAGAATGACGAGGAAGCCACGCCCGCACCAAAACTTTTCCGCGAAAACTGCAAAATTGACTGGAAGCAACAAGCTGAAATTGTGCGCAATTTCATTCACGGTGTGTCGCCTGTTCCCGGCGCATGGACGGAATTTGAAGGAAAGCGCATGAAGATTTTAAAAGCTGACCTCGCAAATTCAATGTGGAGTGCGGCCGGCGAATTTACCATTGAAGGCGATGAAATGTTCGTAGCGTGCGAAACCGACGGAATTTCTTTAAAAGAAATCCAGCTTGAAGGCAAACCCGTTGTAAGAGCAGCGGATTTTGTGCGCGGCTGGCGCGGCGAAAAATCAGGATGTTTGAAATAATTTTTTAAAATGAAAACACTGGAAGAATTTGTTCAGTCCGACGAAGTTTTAGTTGTAGCGCATCGCGGTTCCAGCGGTACTGCGCCCGAAAACACGCTTTCCAGCCTCAACGAAGCTTTAAAAGCCGGTGCAAAAATGGTGGAAATTGACGTGCAGCTCACCGCCGACAAACACGCCGTCGTTTTCCATGATTCCGTGCTCGGCCGCACGACGAATGGCAGCGGCAAAATTCACAACACTTTTTTAAAAGATGTGCAGCAGCTTGACGCCGGAAGCTGGTTTGGAGAGAGTTATAAAAACGAAAAAATCCCGCTTTTAAACGAAGCGCTTGAGCTGCTTAAAGGCCGCGCATACGTCAATATCGAAATTAAACCGCCGCAAACTGAAGAAAATTTTGGCGAACGCCTTGAAAAAATTCTCGGCGCGGTTTTTCAAAGCGGAATGGAGCAGCACGTCCTTTTTTCGTCATTTCATCATCCGTCGCTCGCGCTTTTAAAAGAAAAATTTCCGCAACTTCACACCGCCGCGATACAAGTGCCTAATGACAAACGCCTTCCATCGGAAATCGCCCGTGAAATCGGCTGTCGCGGCTTCGTCTGTTCGCTGCGTGAAATCACCAAAAAACGCGCCGACGATGCTTTAAAAAACGGGATGTACGTCGGTGTCTATACGATTAATTCCGAAGAAGACCTGCAAAAAGTCCGGCAATACGGCGTGAAAGCAATTGTCACGAATTTCCCCGAAAAAATCATCCGCGCGCATGCCGCCCTTTAAAAGGTTTTAAAAACGCTTCATGGATTTCACAACAGTCATCGGAATAATCGGCGCTGCCTGCACAACCTTCGCCTTCCTGCCGCAAGTCATCCGCGTGTGGCGCACGAATGAAACTGAAGAATTAGCACTTGGAACCTTTTTGCTCTTCAATGTTGGCACAATTGCGTGGCTCATCTACGGCATTTTAAAAGACGACATCGTCATCATCGCCGCCAACGGAATCACGCTTTTTTTCGCCGCGTACCTCCTTTTTAAAAAGCTCACCGCACAGAAAAAATAGTTTTAAAAAAGCGCACACACCACATTTTTCGTATTTTTAAAAATACCAGTCACGAGTAACAAGTTACCAGTTACAATTCTGGGTTCGGTCGTACATCATTCCGGCAGCAGTGGGCGGTCACCCTTGCCGTCCGGAGCGCCCGTTTAAAAGATTGCGAGCGTGTATTTGTCATTCTGAGCGCAGCGAAGAATCCACGTTAGAATGACTAAACGCAAACTTTTGACGTAGATTCTTCGCTCTCGCTCAGAATGACAAACGATATATAAATTTAAAAAATTCTTTAAAAACTGAATTTCCTTTGCGTGCCTCTGCGAAACCTTTGCGCACCTTTGCGTTAAAATCTTTTAAAAACAAAATGGATAATTCCACAACACATACATCCGATTTCCTCGTGCTCGGTAGCGGCATCGCCGGTCTATTCTTCGCTTTAAAAGCATCCGAACTCGGTTCCGTCACCATCATCACAAAAAAAGAACGCGCCGAATCCAACACAAACTACGCACAAGGCGGCATGGCAGCCGTCCTCACACCCGAAGACAGCTTTGCCGAACACATCGAAGACACGCTCATCGCAGGCGCGGGACTGTGCAAACGTGAAGCCGTCGAAGCAATTGTGTACGACGCGCCCCACGTCGTGGAGGAGCTTCTAAAAATCGGGACTAAGTTTGATATGAAAGACGGTAACCTCGACCTCGTGCGCGAAGGCGGCCACAGCCGTCACCGCATCATCCATTCAGCAGATTTGACCGGAAAGGAAATAGAACGCTCGCTCCTCCACGCACTTTCTTTAAAAGAAAATGTTACGCTTTTAGAACATCACGTCGCAGTGGAATTCATCACCGAGCACCATTTTAAAGAAAATATCGGCACCGGTTTTAAAACCGACAATCCAACATGTTACGGCGTATACGGCTACGACACAATGAACGAGCGCGTCGAGATGTTCCTCGCCAATATCACGCTTCTCGCCACCGGCGGCTGCGGACAGGTATACGCGCATACAACTAATCCCGCAATTGCAACCGGCGACGGCATGGCGATGTCATTCCGTGCTGGAGCAGCAATTGCAAATATGGAATTCATCCAGTTTCACCCGACAACGCTTTTTCATCCGAAGGCAAAAAGTTTTCTCATCAGCGAGGCAGTGCGCGGGCATGGGGGTTTGCTTTTAAATACTGACGGCGAACGCTTTATGGAGCGATATGACGAGCGGCTAGAATTAGCGCCGCGCGACATTGTTGCCCGCTCGATTGATGCGGAATTAAAGAAGCGCGGCGATGACTGTGTTTTCCTTGATGTGCGCCATCTCGACCGCGAGGAAGTTTTAAAACATTTTCCGAATATCGCCGAGCGCTGTTTGGAATTTGGTATTGACATTACAAAAGATCTGATTCCCGTCGTTCCGGCAGCGCATTATGCGTGCGGCGGCGTTTTGACAAATCTCAATGGCGGCACAAGCATTCAGAATTTATACGCGTGCGGCGAAGTCACTTGCACGGGCGTTCACGGCGCAAATCGCCTTGCGAGCAATTCCCTACTTGAAGCTGTCGTTTTTGCGCGGCGGGCATTTGCGGAAATTGAGACCACTTTTAAAAGCACTTTTAAAGAAAATCCTTTACAAAATATTTCAGAAAAAATCTCGCCGTGGGACGAATCCGGCACAAAAAATCCCGACGAATGGGTTTTACTTCAGCATGACAAACGGGAAATTCAGCAGCTGATGTGGGATTATGTTGGCATCGTCCGCTCGGAATTGCGCTTAAAACGCGCTTTAAAAAGAATTGATTTGATTCGCGACGAAATTGAAGAGTTTTACAAACGCACGACCGTTTCGGAAGACTTGCTGGAATTGCGCAATATGGCGACCGTTGCGTGGCTGATTATTATATCTGCACAAAGCCGCAAGGAAAGCCGCGGGCTGCATTATATGACGGATTATCCTGAACGCGATGACGCGAACTGGCTGCATGACACGATTGTAAAAGCGTAGTTTCCACTTTTAAAAAATTATGAAAATACTGCTCGTAGAAGATGAAAAAAAGCTGGCTTCCTTTATTCAACAAGGCTTGCAGGAGCAGTCGTATCTGGTGGAAGTTTCGCACGACGGTGTGGATGCAGATGATAAAGCTTTAAAAAATGATTTTGACCTGATAATTATTGACCTGATGCTGCCGAAAAAAAGCGGCTTCGCTTTGTGCAAAAGCGTTCGTGCATATAATCCGGGTGTGCTGATCTTAATTTTGACAGCTCTCGAAAGCACTGAAGATAAAATCCAGGCATTTGAATCGGGAGCGGATGATTACCTCACAAAACCATTTGATTTCCGCGAACTTCTCCTCCGTGTCCGTGCGCTTTTTCGCAGAAAAGCAACGCAGGGAAACGGCGATTCAAAACTTCAGATCAGCAATCTGGAATTAGACCCTGCCGGAAAAACCGTAAAACGTGATGGACAGCGCATCGAACTGACTGCGAAGGAGTTCGGGCTTTTAGAATATTTACTGATGAATCGCAATCGGGTTGTGTCGCGTGCGGATATTTTAGAAAATGTGTGGGAAACAAATTTTGACCCGGGAAGTAATACTGTGGAAGTGTATATAAATTTCCTGCGCCGCAAAATTGATAAAAAATTCTCTCCGAAGCTTATTCATACGGTTGTTGGGATGGGTTATGTTCTGCGTGAAGGTGAGTAATTTTTAAAACTTTCTTTAAAACTCCTTTTTAAAAATGACGATACGCGCACGCCTGACGATTTGGTTTTCGCTGTTGCTAAGCGTGGTGCTTGGCGTGTTTGCTTTTATAGAATACAATGAAGCGGCAGTGCGGCGTGAACAGTATTTTTTTCAGCTTATGCGCCTGCGCGCGCTGGATGCGGCAAATGTTTCCGTTGGGGCAGATGATATCGGGCCTGCCGCTCTTGAAAAAGCAAAACGCCGGTTTAGCCATTCGCTGGATGAGGAATACATCGTGGTTTACGATTCCTTGGGAAACATCGTTTTTAAAAGCGACTCCACGCAGCAGAACCTGCTTTTTAAAAACGCTTTTTTAAAAGAAGTTTTCGAACAAGGGAAAATCGAGCGTTCGGTGCGCGATACGCAATATTATTATGAATCGCACAGCGATGGCGAAAAATATGTGGTTGCTGCGAAAGCGTATGACACGCAAGGCTATTCTTTTTTGGCGAATCTGCGGAAAAACCTGATTACAGGATTTATCGCAACGGTCATTATTATCACGCTCATCTGCTGGTATTTCGCTAAAAAAGCGCTTGAACCTGTTGAAAAAATGCGCCAAAAAGCCGCGAGTATTTCAGCGAACAATCTTCAGCAGCGGCTGGAAATCCCGCCCGAACGCGATGAAGTTGCGCTCCTGGGAATTGAGTTCAACAAGCTTTTTGACCGCATGGAAGCGACATTTCATTCACAACGTCAGTTTATCGCCAATGCTTCTCACGAGATCCGAACGCCGCTCGCGATTTTAAAAAGTGCAGTGGAAGTTTCACTTTTACAGCCGCGAACGACGGAGGAATATCAGTCAATTTTAAAAATTGTTTTTGAAACCACGCACCGTTTGCAGCGGCTTTCTAACGACCTTTTGTATCTGGCGCGTGCAGAATCTGATTTGGCGAAACTGCCTGATACGACGATAAATTTTGACGAAGTTGTCTATGCTGCGCTTGAGCAGGTTCAACAGATTTACCCGACACGCACTTTTCAAAATATCACCGATCTTACGGACGACGACGAGCTTTTCGCTGTGCATGGAAATGCTGAATTACTGCACATTTCAGTTGTAAATATACTCGATAACGCCGCAAAATATTCCCCTGCCGAAGCGCCGGTGACAATTCACCTTTTTAAAAAAGGCAAAAATGTGCATTGCGTTATTAAGGATTCCGGGCTTGGCATTATGCAGGATGATTACCCGCTTATTTTCAATCTCTTCTTCCGCGCTGAAACGGTCAAGATGCTCGAAGGAAATGGCGTTGGCTTGCCACTTGTAAAGTCTATTATCGAACGTCACGGTGGTACAATCACAGTAGAAAGTAAAGCTGATTCCGGCACGACGGTTTCTCTCACTCTTCCCTCAGTCAAAGCTTTATAAAAAATCGGCTTTTGTCATTCTGAGCATAGCGAAGAATCTACGTTAGAAGAAACTAACGCGAACTTTTGACATTGATTCTTCGCTCCACTCAGAATGACAGAGTCGAGGTTTTAAAATACCCCGCAAATTTTAAGCAAATTTTAATCTCGTTTTAATTTCCTCTTTACTTCCATATCGTAAGTTTGTTAGAATCACGTGTTGCCGGTTTTTAAAAGAACGGGTTTTATTTTTTAAAGCTGATTCTTTTAAAAACATCGCAAAGTTTTTGTAACAAATTGTGTGTTATAACAAAGGGAAGTTTTATGAGTGGAGAAGAAAAAGTCAATTATCTCGGCTTTTTAAAAAATGACGCCATTGCAGGATTGGTTGTCTTTTTGGTGGCGGTTCCGCTCTGTCTCGGGATTGCGCTGGCGTCCGGCGCACCGTTATTTTCGGGACTGATTGCAGGAATTATCGGCGGGACTATTGTGGCATTTTTAAGTGGTTCGCAGACAAGTGTGAGCGGCCCGGCGGCGGGACTTTCGGCAGTAGTTTTAAGCGCTATCGCAAATCTCGGCGCTTTTGAAACATTCCTTTTGGCTGTATTTCTCGCGGGTGTTATTCAGGCGGTGGCGGGGATTTTAAAAGGCGGTTTTATCGCGAATTATTTTCCGTCGAGCGTTATCAACGGGCTGCTCGCGGCTATTGGTATCATTCTCATTTTAAAACAAATTCCTCATGCTGTGGGCTACGACGCTGATGCGATGGGCGAATTTTCCTTTTTTCAGCCTGATGGCAGCACTACATTTTCTGAACTTTTCAATATTGTTTATGCAGTTGAGCCTGGCGCAGTCATCATTGCAGCGCTTGGTATCGGCATTATGCTTTTCTGGGATAAAATTCCGGGTGTAAAAAAGACGCTTATTCCCGCTGCGCTAATCGTCGTCGCGATTGGCGTTGTATTAAATATGATCTTTAAAGCTGTTGCGCCCCATCTGGCACTCGGCACGGTACATCTTGTGAGCGTACCGGTCAGCTCAAGTATTACGGGCTTTTTCAGCTTTTTCACCTTTCCTGATTTTCGTCAGATCGGTAATTATCAGGTGTATATCACGGCGTTTACCCTTGCAATTGTCGCCTCGCTGGAAACACTTTTAAATCTTGAAGCGGTGGACAAACTTGATCCACACAAGCGCCACTCTCCGCCGAACCGTGAGCTTCTTGCGCAGGGCGTAGGTAATATGGTTTCGGGCCTTGTCGGCGGGCTTCCGGTAACGTCCGTGATCGTTCGCAGCTCTGTCAATATTCAGTCCGGTGGACAGACAAAAATGGCAGCAGTTTTTCACGGCTTTTTGATAATTGTTGCTGTGGCATTGCTTCCGCAGGCGCTGAATATGATCCCGCTGTCCGCGCTTGCGGCAATTCTGATTATGACGGGTTACAAACTCGCAAAAGTTGGGCTTTTTAAAAGTATGTATGCGAAGGGCTGGAATCAGTTTCTGCCGTTTATCGCAACGGTTCTCGCGATTGTTTTTACAGATCTTCTCATTGGAATTATCATCGGCCTTGTGCTGGGAACGATCTTCATTTTAAAAAACAACATGCGCAGCTCGTTTCATATGTTTAAAGAAAATCATTACACGAAGGAAACGCTCCGCATTCAGCTTCCGCAGATCACGTCATTTCTCAGCAAGGCCGCTTTCCGCGAAACGTTGCAGGAAATTCCTTCGCATTCCAGTGTGATCCTTGATGCCAGCGATGCGGATTTTATTGACCAGGATATTCTCGAAGCTGTCCGCGATTTTCAAAATGTCAATGCCCCCGAGCGGGCTATTGAGCTGAGTTTGATCGGTTTTAAAGAAAAGTACAAATTGGAAGACCGCATTAATTACATCAACGTTGTCACAAAAGAGCTTCAACAATCGCTCACTCCGCAGCAGGCACTCGACATTTTAAAACAGGGCAACCGGCGTTTTATCGAAAATGAGCGCATGGACAAGGATTTAAAACACCAGATGCTTTTCACGGCGAAAGACCAGCATCCTATTGCAGCGATTCTGGGTTGTATTGATTCGCGCACGTCCACCGAACTTATTTTTGACTTAGGATTAGGCGACATTTTCAGCATTCGTCTGGCGGGGAATGTGGCGAATGAAGATATTGTTGCAAGCATGGAATTTGCCTGTAAAGTAGCAGGAGCAAAACTCATCGTTGTGCTTGGACACACAAATTGTGGCGCCATAAAAGCCGCTTGTGATGGAACAAAAATCGGTAAAATCGGCTTGCTTCTCGACAAAGTTCAGCCAGCGATTGACGCTGAAAAAATCACAAAAGAAAACCGCACTTCCAAAAATGAAACATTCGTCAATAATGTAACGCGCCTGAATGTAGACAATGCAATGCAGTATATTTGCAGTAGCAGTGAAATCCTTTCAGACATGCTTGAGCGCGGCGACATCGGGATTGTCGGCGGTGTGTATGATTTAAAAACCGGCGAGATTGCTTTTACGGAATTGAAAACAAAAATAAAGTTTAAGTCCGAAGCGGTTTCTGCGATGCAGTTGAATTAGTTTTAAAACTCTTATTATCGTCATTGCGAGAAGCAGTCTCCTGCGACGTGGCAATCGCAAATACTTTGGGCGCATCATACTGTCTTTGCGATTGCCGCGTCGGCAGACCTCCTCGCAATGACAATTTTAGAATATTCGAGCCGTGTGATTTTTAAATTATACGGCTCTTTGCTTTTAAAAACAATTTAACGAATAATGATAACTGGTTTTATGATATAACTATCTTTTAAAAAGATTTTCAGATAATATGCGCCAACAGGAAAGTTTGCCACAGGGAAATTTGCAACTGAACTTTTAAAAAGGTCATTTTGAATTTCTGAGATTTTAAAACCAGATACAGAAAATAGCTCAGCTTTTAAAAACTCCTGATTTTCCGGTAAGTGTATTTTTAAAAAGTCTGAAGCTGGATTAGGTAGAAGAAGAATTTCATCATTTACATTCTCCTCAGCAATCCCGACGAACATTGCACCATTGATATCAAGTGTAGAGTAAGCACCGCAGTATAATTTAAATGAAATTGAGGCCTGATGATATTTATTATCTTGAGGATGATAAAGTATTTCGTATTTGACAAAGCCGTTTGGAGGTCTAGCCATCCAATTATCTGCTGAATCAATTGTCCGTATTGAAAATGCCGAATCCGGATTTTCAAAGGTTAAACGCTCCAAACCACAGCACTCTCCATTCCAATCCACAAAAGTTTCCGTTATAAGTGTATCTCCTATTTTTCCTTCACTAAAGTAAATATGCCCTGTTCCGATGCGGCAGACAGGATGTAAAGGCTCTTGGGAAAATACACTGATGGAGGAAATGACTATTAAAAACACTATCCATAAAAGCTTTTTCATATTTCACCTTTTGAATAAAGTGATAGAAGCAATACCTAAAATACAAAATTCCCGTATCTTTGTACTTTCTTTTTAAAAACCAATCTTTTCAAAACATAACTTTTTAAAACCACAATGAAAACAACGATTTTTCATAAGACGCACAAGGATTTGGGCGCGAAAATGGTGCAGTTCGCGGGCTTTGAAATGCCGATCCAGTATCCGAAAGGAATTCTCGCTGAGCATAATGCAGTCCGCACGGGCGTTGGCGTGTTCGACGTTTCGCACATGGGCGAGTTTGAGGTGCGTGGGGCTGATGCGTTAAATTTCCTTCAGAAAATTACCATCAACGACGTTTCAAAACTTGCTGAAGGCAAGGCGCAATATTCGGCGATGTGCCGTCCTGACGGCGGTATCGTGGACGACCTGCTCGTGTACCACATGGGCGATTACTACATGATGGTCGTCAATGGCGCGAATATTGACAAGGATTTTGCGTGGGCGAAGGAAAATACGGCGGGATTTGACGTGGAGCTGACCGATAAAAGCGATGAATTTCACCTGCTCGCAGTCCAGGGGCCAAAGTCGCCGGAGACGCTTGCAAAGCTGACGGACGCTCCGCTGAACGACATTCCGTATTACAATTTTGTAAAAGGCACGCTCGCCGGCGTGGACATGATTATTTCGCGCACGGGCTACACGGGCGAAGTTGGCTTTGAGCTGTATTTTAAAGCCGATGAGGAAACTGCCTGCCGCGTGTGGAGCGAGATTTTTAAAGCCGGAGAAGAATTCGGCATCGAGGCAATCGGCCTTGGCGCGCGCGACACGCTCCGCCTCGAAAAAGGATACTGCCTCTACGGCAACGACATTGACGACAAATCAAACCCGCTTGAAGCCGGGCTTGGCTGGATTACAAAGCTGGCAAAAGGCGAATTTAACGGCAGCGAAGCCATCGCAAAAGTAAAAGCTGACGGCATTCAGCGCAAGCTCGTGGGCTTTAAAGTCACCGGCGAAAAGTTCATCGCGCGCCCGCACTACCCCATCATGGCCGGCGGCGAGCAAATCGGCGAAGTGACCAGCGGCAACGTTTCCCCCGCGCTCAACGTCGGCATCGGCCTCGGCTACGTGAAAAAAGAATTCAGCGAGCCGGGCACGCAAATCGAGATTTCCGCACGCGGCAAAACCTTCCCGGCAGAAGTCGTGAAATTCCCGTTTGTGTAAGGTTTTTAAAAGATTTTTCTTTTAAAAGATTTGAAAGGGCGCTTTTTAAAAAAGGCGTCCTTTTTTGTTTTTAAAAGTAATGTTTTTATTATTTTCGACTAAGATAATGTGACTCTATATTTTCAGGCGTAATAAAATGTATCAAAAATATAAATGGACTATTATTTTTAGTTGCATTTCTCCTTTCCTAATGATTTTAACACTTCTATTAGCTGGTGGAGGTCATGGATTTAGAACTCCAATCTTATTAGCCTTCCCTATCTTTTTTGTTCTTAAATTTCAGAATGACAACTATGCACTACTTTTAATGCTACTTCAATTTCCTTTGTATGGTTTATTTATTGACCTTTTTAAAAAATATTTCAAATATTACGAAGCGAGTTTCTTTATAATCATTATAATACATTTTATAACTTTAGTAATCGCATATTATAGATTAGATTAATCTTCTTTTAAAAATTACTAAATTGAAACTAAAGGACGCTTTTAAAATGCATCCTTTCTTGTTTTTAAAAGGTTTGGTTATTTTCGTTGAAAGCAACCTAATGAGATTATTCAATGAGCGTTTTTAAAGAAATAGATTCAAAAATAGAAAAACTTGCAACGAAGCTTAATGCAAGACTATCCAAAGACCGACCCGGTTATCCTGAGGTTTTAAGAACTTTTGAAGAAAGAAGGATTGATTGGATAGATGATGGAATTCATAAAGCTATTATTATTCAGCCAACTTTTGAGAATAAAGGTGTTAATTCAAAAATTTGGAATGTTACAAATATTGCATGGATTAATGAGTTTATAGCTGGTAGAAGACCTCAATTAATTATCAATCTGATTGACCAAAAAGAATTTAAAGTGATTGAGAATAATATTGATGAATTGCTTAAAACTTCAGAAGATAATCTATTGAAAATCACAAGGAATGATTTAAAATAATGAAATTCATTGTTTTAAAGGACGCTTTAAAAAAAAGGCGTCCTTTTTTGTTTTTAAAAACTCCACGCATCGTCATTGCGAGGAGGACTTCCGACGCGGCAATCTGCGTTTTAAAGTTTTATAGCATCAGAAATCAGATTGCCACACTACGCTCGCAATGACAATTCCCACCAATTTTAAAAACCATCTTTTAAAAACTTTTTTAAAAATAAATTTGCGCAACTCAAAAGTTGCACGTATATTTGCAACCAGATAGTTGCGCAACTAATTTTAAAAGAAATGAAACGAGATATTTTTCAGGCGATAGCAGACCCGACGCGGCGGGCAATTCTCGTGCTGCTGGCGGCGCAGGCGATGACGCCGAATGCCCTGGCCGAACACTTTAATGCCACGCGGCAGGCGGTATCAAAGCATATTCACGTTTTGGCGGAATGCGAGCTGGTGCGGCAGGAAAAGCGCGGCCGCGAGATTTTTTACCATGTAAATGGGGCGAAAATGAAAGAAATTGAACAATGGTTAGAACAATTTAAAAAGCTCTGGCAAGACCGGTTTGACGCGCTTGACCAGGTATTACTCAATATGACTGAGGAGAAAAAATGAACAACGCACTCATGATGAATTTCACCGTTGACAAGCAGGCCAAAACAATCCACGTAGAGCGCGAATTTGCCGCTCCGCTTTCAAAAGTGTGGGCGGCATGGACGCGCAGCGAAATCCTCGACAAGTGGTGGGCGCCAAAACCATGGCAGGCACGCACAAAGGAAATGGACTTCCGCGAAGGTGGCCGCTGGGTGTACGCGATGGTGAGCCCCGAAGGTGAAGAGCACTGGTCGTTTGCCGATTATAAAGCTATTACTCCTTTAAAAAGCTTTTCTGCACAGGATGGTTTTTGCGATGAAAATGGAAATATCAGCACCGCAATGCCGCGTTCGAACTGGACGAATAATTTTAAAGAAGACGGCGATTCAACGGTTGTTTCCATCAATATCACGTATGATAAATTGGAAGATTTGGAAAAAATCATCGAAATGGGCTTCCAGGGCGGATTTACGATGGGCTTGGGCAATCTGGATGAGTTGCTGGCGCGTGAGGAAGTGGCGGTGTAGTTTGGTTTTTAAAAAATTGAGTTTTTTTAAAAGGGCGCTTTTTAAAAAGGCGCCCTTTTTTTGTTTTTAAAAACTAGTCCAAGAACTGTCATTCCGGCTTGTCCGGAATCTTTCTTCATCGGCGGAGAAGGTTGCAAAATGGTGAAATGCTTTTGGGCAATGTGCTTTTTTAAACAATTTGCCTTTGGGCATTATGGAAAGATTCCGGACGGAGCCGGAATGACAGTTTCCCGGAATGGGATTTTAAAAACATTTTTAAAAATTGTTCGTGTTACGTAGAGAATTTGTTTTTTTATACGTAAGATTAATTGTTATGAATACAAAGTTGACTTTAAATATTGACCAGAATATCATCGAAGAAGCGAAGTCCTACGCGAAAAATCACAGCGTAAGTTTGTCCAAACTTATTGAGAATTACCTGCTTTCACTCACGAAAAAAAATGGCGAGAAATCGAAAGTCAGCCCTCTTGTTGAAAGCTTAACAGGAATTATTCCACCGGAAAGCGATGACCTGAAAAAAGAATATTCTGATTATCTTTTTAAAAAGTATTCGTAATGGATAAAATTTTAGTTGACACGAATATCGTGATTGATTTGCTTTCAAAGCGAGAGGAATTTTACCGTGACGCGCAGGAATTATTCACACTGGCTGACCATAAACAGGTAAAACTCTATATTTCGGCTCTGACAATTGCGAATACTCATTATTTGCTGGCGAGAAATTACAAATTAGATGAAGCGAGGAAAATTCTTATAAAGTTTAAAGTTCTGGTAGAAGTTTTGCCGATGGATGATAAGATTTTAGAACTGACGCTCATCTCTGATTTTAAAGATTTTGAAGATGCAATTCAGTATCATACGGCGCTGGAAAATGATGTTGATATTATTATCACACGAAATAAAAAAGATTTTAAAAGTTCGGTTCTTCCGGTGCTGACGGCAAAGGAGTATTTGAAGAAGTAGTTTTAAAATTACGCAATAAACTGTCATTCTGGCTTGCCCGGAATCTTCTTCATCGGCGGGCGAGATTGCAAAATGGCAAGAAGTTTTTGTGCAATTTTCTTTTATAACATTTTGCTTTTAGGCATTATGGAAAGATTCCGGACAAGCCGGAATGACGGTTTCCCGGAATGTGGTTTTAAAAGGGCGCTTTTTTAGAAAGGCGTCCTTTTTTTGTTTTAAAAACTGCTGTAAATTTGAAGTTCTGTAGAATACGAATTAAGCGAAAATGTAAAGGTGTGAGATGGGAAAACTGAGTGCATCGCAAATTGAAAAATTTATCAATGATGGTTTTGTGCGGCTGGATGGCGCTTTCCCGGTGGAAGTCGCCGATGCGTGCCGGAATATTTTGTGGAAAGCTTCGCAATGTGACCCGAACAACCCCGCGACGTGGACGCAACCCGTTGTACGCATAGGCGAAATAGCGCTGGAGCCTTTTAAAAATGCTGCCAATACGCCACTTCTCCACGCTGCTTTCGACCAGTTAGCGGGTGAAGGCAACTGGCTTCCGCGCGGGTCGCTCGGCTCCTTTCCTCTCCGCTTTCCGAGCGCTGAAGAGCCGAACGATACGGGCTGGCACGTAGACGCGAGCTTTCCCGGCGAGGACGCGAATAATTATTTTGAATGGCGCGTGAATATCAATTCCAAAAGCCGCGCGCTCCTCATGCTTTTCCTTTTTTCTGAAGTTAGCGAAAATGACGCGCCGACGCGTATCAGGGTTGGTTCACACCTCGAAGTCGCACGGATTTTAAAAGATTTTGGCGACGATGGGCTGTCCTTTATGGAACTCGCACAACGGCTTGACGAAACTGCGCAAAGGCCGGAAGCGCTTGCTACGGGCAGTCCCGGCACGGTGTACTTGTGCCATCCATTCATCGCTCATGCAGCGCAGGCGCACCGCGGCACTACGCCGAAATTCATGGCACAGCCGCCCTTGCTGACGAAGCGGGATTTTAATCTCAGCCGTGAGGATAATGATTATTGCCCTGTGGAAATTGCGATTTTAAAAGGAATTAGGTGAGATTTTTAAAAACTTTCTTATACTCTGTCATTCCGGCTTGTCCGGAATCTTCTTCATCGGCGGACGATGTTGCATAATGGCAAATTGCTTTGGAGCAATTATTCTTTAAGCAGTTGTTTTTGGACATTATTTGAAGATTCCGGGCAAGCCGGAATGACAACTTTAGAAGATACATTTTTAAAAGGGTGCTTTCTTAAAGGCGTCCTTTTTGTTTTTAAAAAGCAAAGCCCGTGTTCACGCCAATCCAGAATTTATTACCGGGCAAATCCTGATACACTGAGAACAAAGATACATCAATGGCGCCGGTTCTCATGCCAACGGCTGTTTGTGCGCTTATACTGAATATACTCAGTTCATCAAACGGGCTTTCACTCGGGGATTTGCCGCTGTCATCAATGTGCGTGCAAGCGCCCAGTCCTGTATTTGCCTTCCAGTAAAACATTTGAGTGTCAGATTTTTTAAAAGTGTGCATCAAGCCCGCTCCAATGTGCGTATTGATGCGTCGAGGAATATAGTGAATAAGAATTGAGCCGCCTAGAAACATATCATTTCCAATATGAATATATTCCGAACCATTCAGGCCTACGTGAATTTTTTGAAAATTAGCGGGAGTCAGTATGTGCATACCGATACTTCCTAATGTTGATGGTTGGGTTTGTGCTTTTAAAACATAGCAGGACATGAAAAGCAGAAGTGAAATTGCTATTTTCATCATCATAATACACCTCAAAAATTTATAGTGAAAATTTTTAAAGAATTCTCTCAAAGCTAAAGATTCTTTTAAAAACCAAGTTCCTCATTAATCCTCCCCGTCGCCCACGAATAACTCACCAGCGCCCGCGCATAGTCCGCCCGCGCGGCAACTTCCCGCACACGCGCCTCGGCAAGGGCACGCTCACGCAAATTGACAAAAAGCAGTGTACTTTCGCCAATTTCAAAGCGTCGTGTTTCGGCCTGGAGCATGGTTTCGGCAAGCTGGATTTCACGCTCGGCAGAAGCGGTGCGTTCACGTGCGCGGTCAATAGCGGAAAGTGCGTTGTCAATTTCAATCTCAACAATACGTTCCGCCTGCTGGCGCTGAATGTCCACGCGCTGGAGCGCAATCCCGGCGAGCTCACGCTGAGCATTTGCCGAACGAAAAAGAAGCGGTTGCGAAATATTTAAGCCCAGCTTGTAATCCTGAGCCATCGGCGTGAGCTTTGAGTAGAGCGCCTGCGCTTCGGCCTCCACGTTTGGGCGTTGAAGCTCGTCGGCAAGGTCAATATCAATCTGCGCGCTCTGCCGTGCCACTTCCACGCGCTGGATTTCCGGTCGCCGCGCAAACGCCATTCTGCGGTCGCGCTCTACCACGTCCAGATTGAGAATCTGAACCGGCAGAAGATTCACCGGGCGCACCTGTCCAAGCGTTTTAAAAGAACCATCGGTATTCCACAAAAAGCCGCCCGCTTCAATTTCCGCCTGCTCTGCAAGCCGCTGCAAACGAAAATACTCACCGCGCCGGCGCTCCACTTCCTGCTGCGCTTCCACGCTGTCTATCGGCGACACTTCGCCTACACGGGCTCGACGCGTGATTTGTTCTGCACGTGCCTCAGCAATTTTTACAATATCCTGCGCAATAGAAAGCTGCGCGTAGGTTTCCGACCAGTTCCAGTATTGCACCGAGGCTGCGCGCAGCAAATTATTCTTTTCAAAGCTCTGATTTGCTGTGGCAAGCTGCGGGCGAAGCCGGGCTTTGTCCAGTGCGGCACGCCTGCGGTCAGTGAAAATCCCTTGGAAAAGCGGGAGCGAAACGCCGACGTTATATTCGCCTCCGGGTTTTGTTTCGTTTTCGGGATTGATACCAAAACCTGTTCCGCGCCGTGCTCCTGCCATAATGCGCGGACCAAAAAGTGTTGCTAATGGAAGCTCGACATCAGCATCGAAAAAATTGACTTTCTCGCCGCCTTCTTTTGTTTTATACTCGTATTTTGTTTTTAAAAAAGGGTCAAATCCACCCAGCGCGTTTAAAATTTCAGCTTCGGCAATATCGCTTTCCAAAGCGGCGGCGCGAAGCTGTGGATGAGCAGCCGACACCATCTGTAAATATTCCTTTAAAAGCAGCGAATCATTTTTAAAAACCTGAGCGGAAGATGGAGTGAATAAAACTGCGGTGAAAATTATTTTTAAAAGAAAAAACCGGAGAAGATAAGTTTTTAAAAGAATCATATGAGTTCTATTTTTTTTCCTTTTTAGTTTCAGGATTTTCTTCTTTTTTAAAAGATTTCTGAACGGGAATGAGCGGCGGGAAACCGTTTATCTGCCGCCAAAGCTCATAGCCGAGCGAAACGTCTTCCAGCAGAATCCAGCCGGTGGCTTCCGCGCCCTGGCGCAAAAATCTACCGTCCGGCCATTTTTCAAAAGCCGGGTCGGGTTCTACAAGTACGCGATATTGGCCTGTGCCGTCGTCTACTGCGTCAATCACTTTTACTTTTCCGGCAAATGTACCGAAAGAAAATTCGGGAAACCCCGAAAACTGAAGCGCCGGAAAGCCTGAAAACTGCAATCGCACAGAGCGTCCTGTATCAATAATTGCTGCGTCCATGCTGCTCACAAGGATTTCCGCCGCCTGGTCGCGCGTATTCGGGACGATAGTAGCGAGTAGTTCCGCTTCTTTTACCACCTGTCCCGCACCGGGCTTTTCAATTCGAGCCACAATACCATCAAGCGGTGCCACGATAACGCTTGCCGCCTGACGCTGACGTGCATTGGCCAAACGCAATTCCACATCGGCGACGGACGCGCGGGCGAGGTTTTGAATGCGGTCTTCATCATTTTTTAAAGCCGCCACATCCTGCCGCGCCGACTCTAGCGACATCAGCGCGCGAACGGAATCCGCCTGCGCTTTCTGAAGTGATAGCTGCGCCGTTTCAAGGTCTCGCGTGGATGTGAGTCCTTCGCTGTTCAGTTCTTTTGTGCGATTGTAGCGTGTTCGTGCTGTAGCTATTTCTATTTTTGCATTGGCAAATGCTGCATCAGCTGCCTCTCCGCGCTGGATTGCCTGAATGGTTCGCTGCCGCGCAATTTCAACGCCTGACTGCTGTGAGCGAAGGGAATTATCGCGAAATTCCTGCAATTTTTCCAGAAATTCCTCATCCATGAAATTTGTGTTGATGTCCTGTAGCACGGCAAGCGTATCGCCCGCACGCACAAACGCACCTTCATTTACCGTCCAGCGTGCTATCCTGCCGGAAATCGGCGACTCAATAGGCTGCGGCCGCGCATTCGGCACAAATGACGTTACTTTTCCGCTTCCGGCGACGGTCTGCTGCCATGGCACGAATATCAGCGACAGCACAAAAATTCCAATCAGCCCCAGCAACGCATACAGAAATTTCCGCGCGCTCTCCGGCGACTCTACGAGCGTCATCGCGTGATGATAGTTTTTTACTTCCGGTGCAGGAGTGATTGTTATGCTCTCGGCTTTTTCAGGAACAGTCGTTATTCCGTCGGTGTGAATTTCCGGTACTGGTATATTTTCCATTTTTAAAATTTTATTTTAAAACCTAACTTTTTACAACATCGGGAAAAGGTTTTTAAAAACTTCGCTACGGGATGAAAGTTCGTTATATGCGCCGGATTCGGTGATTTCACCTTTGTCCAGGATAAGGACTTTTTCTGCGCGTTTTAAAAGGTCTGCATCGTGCGAAATATCGATAATTGTCCGGTTTTTAAAACTGTATAACGTATCAATCAGCCGCAGTTTCGCGATTGCATCCATCCCGCCGAATGATTCGTCCAGAATGAGAATTTTGGGATTTCCGATAATAGCGCGGGCGAACATTATCCGCCGTATAAAGCTCTGAGCGAGATTTTTTCCTGAACCCGAAAGACGAGTTTGCAAGCCATCCGGGAGCAATGTAATTTCATTCCACGCTTCAACGGTTTGTAGCACCGCTCGGATTTCGGGATAGGTGAAATTCCGCCCCATCGTGATATTTTCCTCAATCGTCCCGTCAAAAATTTCGTCTGCATGGAGCACCAGCCCGACCTCACGGCGAAGCTCACTCAGTTGCAGCCGTGAAATGTCGTGGCCGTCAAATTCTATCACGCCTGCGTCGGGCTGATACAGTCCGACAAGTAGCGCTGCAATCGTTGTTTTGCCCCCGCCGCTCGCGCCGATAATACTCGTGCGGCTTCGGGCGGGAATTTCGACTGTGATATTTTTTAAAAGAAGAGCGTCGCCGGGATAGCTGAAGGATACATTTTTAAAAGAAATTGCAGCAGCTGAGCCGCTTGTTTGTAAAAAATTTTCGCCATGTGCGGTTTCGGTTTCTTTTTCTGTGATGTAGGAAAGTTTGTCAACGGCGGTGAGCAAATCGTAATAATCGTCAAATTGATTGGTAAGCTTTTCTAAAACGGATAGAATCGTGATGATGACGAGTTCTGCCGCGACAAGCTGTCCGAGTGTGAGTTGCCGCTCAATCACAAGCGCGCCGCCAATACCGATAACGCCAACCGCCGATACCGCTTTAAAAACTGCCGAACCAAGCGCCTGCCGCACCAGAACGCGGAAATGTGACGACCGCGCCTTTACATATTCTTCCGAGATGTGGTCAACATTTTTAAAAATCAGCGCGGGCGTTCCGCTCATTTTAAAGCTCAGCTGGCAGCGTGCGACTTCCTCCAGCCAATGCACGAGCGCGTACTTTTTCTTTGATTCCTTAATACTTGTTTTTAAACCGCCTTGCCCGAGAATCAAAACAAGGAAAATTAAAAACAGCAAAAGCCCGAAGTCAAACAGAATAAAAAACGGATGATACACCGCCAGAAGCAAAAGCCCGGTGATAATGATAAGAACCGAACTAACGCCATCGAGCAGGAATTTTCCTATCGCTTTCTGGATTGTAATCACGTCGAAAAACCTGTTCACAAGCTCCGCCAGCGATTCGCCCTGTATTGCCGAGCGCTGAATTCCTGGCAGTCGTTGGGCGAGGTCAAATGCCGTTCGCACAAACAACCTGCGCTGCAAAACATCCACAACGTGACGCTCCATCACCGAAAAAATCCCCAGCGCCAGAAGCCCGATAGCAATCGCCGCACATAAAACAAAGAACCTATTGGTATAAACTCCAAGCGCGACCGAATTGATAATTGCCTGCGAAGCAAGCGGTACAACGAGCGATAGCAAACCAATGACGACAGAATAGCCGACCACGAGCCACATATCGCGCTTTTCCTGTTTGATAAGTTGCCATAATTTTGACAACACTTCCTCTGTACCGTGATGCGTCGTTTCCTGGCTTTTTTTCCCCATTGCGTCCTTTTTTAAATACGACAAAATCAGTCGGGTTTAGAATGCGATACAAATGTAGCTGGAATTTTCATCCCGGACAAGCTTTAGAGCGAATTTTAAGCACATTTTAATATCGCTTTAATCTGAATAATTCAGCCCTTTTTCACAAGTTCATATTATAAGTTGCATTTTAAAATATATCATAAATTTATACCTTCATGATTTGTAGCATATTAGCTCAATATTACCAAATCGTAATATTATCTTTTACACAAGTGACCGTAAATTTGCGTCACACATTTGCAATAGATATTTACATTTTTTATAGATTTTTTTTAAGGGAGACAATGAACAAAAGAATCACCGCAGCGGCGCTTATTTTCTGTATGGTAAGTGCATTGGTTATTAATGTTTACGCGCAGAATAAAGCAATTACGATCAAGGGTTCGGATACAATGGTCATTTTGGTTCAGCGCTGGACTGAGCTTTTTCATAATAAAAACAGCAAAGTTGATTTCCAAGTGACAGGCGGCGGTTCGGGAACGGGAATTGCGGCACTTTTAAACGGAACGACTGATATTTGCTCTTCATCACGCCCGATGAAACCGGAAGAAGTGCAGAAATTAAAAGATAAATTTAAAACGAAAGGCGTAGAAGTTCGCGTGGCGCGTGACGGCGTGGCGCTGTACGTTCACAAAAAAAATAAAGTGAATAAGCTGACGCTTGAGCAGATCCGTAATATTTTCATGGGAAAGATCACGAACTGGAAAGAACTCGGCGGCGCGGATAAAAAAATCACGCTCTATAGCCGTGAGAATAATTCCGGTACGTATGAGTTTTTTAAAGAACACGTATTGAATAAGCAGGATTTTGCACCGTCAGCGCAGAATATGCCGGGAACAGCCGCACTTATTAATGCGATTTCAAAAGACCAATATGGAATTGGTTTTGGCGGCGCAGCGTACGCGAAAGATGTTAAAGAACTTTTCGTTGCAAAAGATGCGAAAAGCGAATATGTACAGCCGAAAGAAGCGAATATCCTTTCAGGAAAATATCCTATTTCGCGCTTCCTCTATTTTTATTTGAAAAACCGTCCTGAGGGCGACACGAAGAAATTTGTGGATTGGGTGATCAGCAAGGAAGGGCAGAAAGTAGTGAGTGAAGTTGGTTATTTCCCGATCAAAAAATAGTTTTTAAAAGAATATTTTTAAAACATTTTTAAAAGAACGGAGCGGTAATTTTTAAAACTACCGTTCCGTTTTTGGTTTCAGCTTTTCTGTACGGGTTCTTTTTCCTAAATTTGCTCTTCTTTTGATTCGAACACCAAAACACGCTTTTTTTTAAAAACACGGCCGCATTGTAATTCCGAACGACAGTATGATTGAATCCCGCGAGGAAGTTCCCCCAAATCCGGTTTCTGTGCCGAACATACAAAAGCGCAAACGCCGCTGGGGTGAGACTTTTGCTGAAACGACGATAAAAGTTGTTGCCAGCTTTTCTATTCTGCTTATTGCCCTCATCTTTATTTTTGTTTTTAAAGAAGCATCTTCCCTGTTTTTTAAAAGCGATGAAGAACAAAAGACTGAAGAAAGAGCCGCCGAGCAAAAAGCAAACCCGCCTGCCGAAGATGATTTAAAACCGGAAGTATATAATCCTGAAACTGATTTATTACTGGAAGAAAATCAGGGGAAAGCTGAAGTGGAATCCTCCGACGCACCGGAATCGTATGGCGAAGATATTACCGAAAGCGCGTCAGGCGATACAGCGGCACAAGCTCCGGTTTTAAAAGAAGAAAATCCTGATGCAATGGAATCGTATAATCCTGACGTCGAGGATATTCCCACGCAAACTCCGGCAGAAACGACGGAAACCGCACCGGTGGAAGTTGCACCAAAAACAATCTGGCATAATCTTCTCGGAAAAGTCTGGCAGCCGGTTTCTACCATTCCGAAATTTGGTTTGATCCCGCTTTTAGTCGGCACTTTAAAGGCAACATTTGTAGCGATTATTATCGGCGCGCCGCTCGGCATTCTGGCAGCAATCTACGTTGCACTTTTTGCAAAACGCTGGGTGCGCGAAATCGTCAAACCGGCTATTGAGCTTTTGGCAAGTTTTCCGTCGGTTGTTATTGGATTTTTCTGCTTAATGACGTTAGCAAGTATTGCACAATCTCTCTTTGGTTCGGATTACCGCCTGAATGCACTCGTCGGCGGGCTTGGCCTTGCTATCGCAATCATTCCGATTATTTTTACCCTCACTGAAGATGCACTTTCAGCCGTTCCGCCAACTCTCCGCGAGGCATCTCTCGCACTTGGCGCAACTGAGTGGGAAACTGCTTTTAAAGTTGTGCTTCCGGCTGCGACGCCCGGAGTTTTCGCGGCGGTATTGCTCGGTATCGGGCGTGCTTTTGGCGAAACAATGATCGCACTCATGGCAACGGGAAATGCAGCTCTTTCAACGTGGAATGTGCTCGACCCGGTTCGTACATTTGCGGCAACAATTGGCGCGGAAATGGGTGAAGTAATCTGGGGTTCGGAGCATTATAGCATTCTATTTTTCCTCGGAGTTCTGCTCTTCGTCTTTACATTTATCATGAATGCAATCACCGAATTATACGTGAAACAGCGCCTTATCAAACGTTTTCAGGGTTCGTAATTTTTTAAAAGATGCTTTGATAAACTCAGCATGAATAGTTTTTTTTAAAGTTTTAAAACATGAGCACTGAAAGTTTACAAACACGCACATCGTATAAATCTTCCAGCAATAAAAAGCTCATCGGGCTTTTTGCTGTGGGCGTCACGCTGTTTGCTGTTGTGGCAATTGTCGGTCTGCTGATCTCCATGCTCGGAAATTTTATAATTCAGGGCGTTCCGCATCTATCATGGGAATTTCTTACAGAGGCACCGCGCAATAATAACACCGAAGGCGGGATTTTCCCGGCAATCTACGGAACGGCTCTGTTGGTGATCCTCATGGCAATAATGGGTGTACCGATCGGTACGGCAACAGCGATATATTTAACGGAATATGCCAAGCAGGATTCATTTTTTGCACGTGCAGTGCGCTTTGGTGTCAATACGTTGGCGGGGGTTCCTTCTATTGTTTTCGGGCTTTTTGGGTTGGGATTTTTCGTGCAGTTCCTTGGGAAAGGGATTGATTCGGCATTGGGCAATACGCAAATTGTATGGGGACAGCCGGCGCTCATCTGGGCTGCTTCCACGCTTGCAGCACTGACACTTCCGGTGGTAATTGTTTCCGTTGAGGAAGCGCTTCGCACCGTTCCGCGCGAACTCCGCGAGGCAAGCCTGGCGCTGGGCGCAACAAAATGGCAAACCATCTGGAAAGTTGTTTTGCCAAATGCTGTAACGGGAATTTTAACGGGTTTGATCCTCGCAGTCAGTCGCGGCGCGGGCGAAGTTGCGCCGATTATTTTTGTCGGTGCGGTCTATTCCCTGCCGGATCTGCCAAATGAACTGAGCGACCAGTTCATGCACTTGGGCTATCACCTGTTCGTCTTGTCCACTCAGTCACCCGATGTAAACGCCGTCATGCCGCTGCAATATGCGACGACTATTGTACTTTTGCTCCTGACATTTGCGCTAAATTTTATTGCGATCTTTATTCGCTCGCGGCTTCGCAATCGTGCTTTATAATAGTTTTTAAAAGAATTAAGCTTAAAAAAAAACCTCGTAAAAAAGTTTTTAAAAATACATGGCAAAAGACCTCCAGACAAAAATAAAAGCGCAGGATTTTTCATTTTTCTACGGGAAAAAGCAAGCGCTCCATAATATTTCCGCTGACCTTTATTCCAATAAGGTAACAGCATTTATTGGGCCTTCCGGTTGCGGAAAATCCACGTTTTTGCGTTCTTTAAATCGTATGAACGACGTGATTGACGGGACGCGTGTAGAAGGTACGATCGCGATTGATGATATTGATATTTACGCGCCGCAGATTGATGTTGTCGAGCTTCGCAAACGTGTTGGGATGGTTTTTCAAAAGTCTATTCCCTTTCCGAAATCTATTTATGAAAATATTACATTCGGTTTAAAACTCAATACAAAACCAACGAAAGCACAGCTTGATGAGATTGTTGAAAGTAGTCTCCAACGCGCAGCAATCTGGACAGAAGTAAAAGACCGTTTGAACGAATCGGCAATGGGGCTTTCAGGCGGTCAGCAGCAGCGTTTGTGTATCGCACGGGCGATTGCTGTGAATCCTGATATTCTCCTGATGGACGAGCCATGTTCGGCGCTTGATCCGATCTCAACGGCGAAGATCGAGGAATTAATACAGGAACTTAAAAGCTCCTACACGATCGTTCTGGTAACGCATAATATGCAGCAGGCAGCGCGCGTGAGCGATTACACCGGATTTTTTTACATGGGAAATATGGTGGAATTCGATAAAACGCGTACGATGTTCACACGTCCGGCAAAAAAAGAAACAGAAGATTACATTACAGGAAGATTCGGGTAGCCTGAGCTTTAAAAGCTTTTAAAAGAAAACAGAAGTTAAAAAAAACGCCAGTTAATAATATTATTATTTGGTAATATTTACTTCTTTTTAAAACTTTTAAAAGCGCTATGTTTGAAAAAAATATACAAGAGACGCACAACGACATGCACAGAAGTTTTGAAGATGATCTCGATAAAGTCCGCACGCGGCTGATCCGTATGGGTAGCCTTGTGGAAGAGCAGGTGGAATTCGCCTTTCGCTCGCTGCTCGAATGTAATCTGCCGCTCGCGGAAATCGTAATAGAGCGCGATGATAAAGTGGACAAGCTCGATTTAAAAATTGATAAACATTGCCAGCGGTTATTTGCGCTTCACCAGCCCGTAGCAAGTGACCTGCGCCTGCTGCTCGCGGCTTTAAAAATCAATAATGAACTGGAGCGCATTGGCGATACGGCAGTGGATGTAGCGCGCGTGTGCCTGAGCGTGCCGACATGCCGCGACCTGAGTGACAATCTGGCACTGGAGCGCATTACAAAAGCGACGTTCATTATGGTGAAAGCAAGCCTGGATGCATTTATTAATAATGACCTTGCTCTCGCCAAGCAGATACTCCCGACAGACGACACGGTGGATAATCTTGAAAAAGAGATCACGCGCGAACTCGTGGTCATGATGCAGCACGACAGCAAAATTATCGAGCCGGGCGTAAAAATAATCTCTGCGCTTCGCAGCATTGAGCGCATGGCTGACCACGCTACGAATATCGCCGAAAATGTGATCTTCCTTTTTGAAGCAAAGCTTGTGCGCCACCGCCACATAGACGAAGATGAAGGTTTAGAAGGTTTGCCGCTAAGTGATGATGGTGAAGGCGAAATGTAGTTTTTAAAAAAGAATTTTAAAATAGAAAATCCCGGTTGTTTTTAAAAGCAGCCGGGATTTTTTGTTTTAAAAGCAGGCTTCATCTGTACATTACAAACTTGTTTAAACTTTTAAAAACTACGATAGAATCCCTCTCGGCTTCACCGTGTCCCCCTTGAAAAAGCAGGGCTGTTAAGTTCATAGTTTAAAAAAAAAGGAGTCGCATTTTGACCCTGGAGGGGTCACATGTTTATAGAGACGAAATTTCTAATTTCCGGTTCTCGACCCCAGCGGGGTCGCACGTCGCCGGAGTACACGCTTAATACCATGTGCGACTCCGCCGGGGTCGTAGATAGTGTATGTAGATTATTCTATAAACATGTGACCCCTCCGGGGTCAAAATACACAATCATTTCTAAAAAGTATAAAACTTAACAGCCCTGCCTTGAAAAAGGGGATACTCTGAATGTGTATCTCCCTTTTTAAGGGAGATGTCCGTAGGACAGAGGGATAATACTACAACTTTTACATAAAAGTACTCAACAATGAACTTGCAAAACTGTTCAGCTTTTAAAAGTAAATAATTCCTATATTTGTCATTCCACAGAGCCGAAGATTCTATTGCCAGTATCGGTATTATACTTCACCAAAAAAAGTAAAAATGAAAAAGTTTAAAAACAGCTTCTTCTATGCAGGCACTATTATAGGATTTTCAGTGCTGATGTATTGGCTTTTGTCTTTAGGCCAGGGCCTGGAGGCAGGAAATGCGGTTGTACCCGAGCCAAACGGGACTCCGGCATGGTCAGCGTTTTTACATTTCCTTGGAGAAAATCTCGCTGATCCGCTTTCTATACTTTTGGCGCAGATCGTTACGATTATTGCCGTTGCGCGCATATTCGGCTGGCTTTTTAAAAAGATCGGACAGCCGACTGTTATTGGCGAGATCATTGCAGGAATTGCTCTTGGGCCATCGCTTCTTGGGATGATTTTCCCGGAATTTTCAGCCGGCCTCTTCCCTGCTGCGTCGCTGGCAAATCTGCAATTCCTGAGCCAGATAGGGCTTATCCTTTTTATGTTTGTGATCGGCATGGAACTGGATTTAAAAGTTTTAAAAAATTCAGCGCATAACGCCATTGTCATCAGCCACGCCAGCATCATCTTCCCTTTTGCCCTTGGAACGGGATTCGCATATTTTGCCTACGAATATTTTGCTCCGGCGGGAGTTTCATTTTCGTCATTTGCGCTTTTCCTGGGAATTTCCATGAGCATTACGGCATTCCCGGTCCTAGCGAGAATAGTGCAGGAGCGCGGTATCAGTAAAACCCCACTCGGAACTATCGTGATCACCTGTGCGGCGATAGATGATGTGACAGCATGGAGTGTCCTGGCGCTGGTCATCGCGATAGTCAACGCTACGTCATTTGTCAGCACGCTGTACGGCATCCTTCTCACAGTGGCTTATGTGTTTATTATGATAAAGATCGTCCGTCCGTTTTTAAACCGTGTGGCGGGCACACATACTGCACGCGAAAACGTCACAAAGCCGATTATCGCAGTTTTCTTTCTTATCCTTCTCGTTTCATCGTACATCACCGAAGCTATCGGCGTTCACGCGCTTTTCGGCGCATTTATGGCAGGAGCGATGATGCCGGAGGACGCGAAATTCAGGAATATCTTTACGGAAAAAGTTGAAGACGTAGCCCTTGTGCTTCTGCTGCCGTTGTTCTTTGTTTTTACAGGCTTGCGGACGCATATCGGTTTGCTGAATACGCCTTTTCTCTGGGAGATCACCGGCATTGTTATTCTGCTGGCTGTAAGCGGGAAATTCCTGGGCAGCGCCATCGCAGCGAAATTTGTCGGGCAGAGCTGGAAGAACAGTCTCAGCATTGGCGCGCTTATGAATACACGCGGATTAATGGAGCTGGTGGTTTTAAATATCGGCTACGACCTGGGCATTTTATCAGCGGAAATATTTGCGATCATGGTAATTATGGCGCTGGTTACTACTTTTATGACAGGGCCGCTGTTAACCCTGATAAATTTTGTTTTTAAATCAAATGCTGAAGAAGAAATATTTGCGGAAGTCAACGGAGGCCTTGCCGTAGCAAAGCCGATAGAGTAAAATTAAACATCCGGCTTTTAAAAAGCGTAATGTGAAGTATCTTTTAAAAGTATCTTTTAAAAGTATCTTTTAAAAATCATGTCAGGTTCCGAGCCGGGATTTTTTACAATTACAATGCCGGAAAATACTACAGATTACTCCGTTGATGTGTATAATTCTTTCGGCAAAAAAATGGTTTTTAAAATGCGAAATGATGTAATATTTCGGCGCAAGCAACGGTCGCGTATATTTTCTGCGTTGCGACACAGCGTTTTAAAATCGCTGTGAAAGTCATGAATTTTTAAAAAGATTCCATCATTTGTTTTGATTATTGACATGATGCACCACATAAAACTTGTCGAAATAATTCTCTATGTTCACGATCAAAAGCAAAGCGCAGAATTTTACGGGAAAATCTTTCGCAAAGCCCCCGACCTCGACGTGCCCGGAATGACAGAATTTATCCTGTCGGAAAACTGCACGCTCGGGCTGATGCCGAACAACGGAATTGCCAAGATTTTACAAGATAAAACGCCGCATCCGGAAAGCGGGAATGGAATTCCGCGCTGCGAATTGTACTTGCGCGTAGAGAATATTGAACGTGAATTTGAAAATGCGAAAAGCTGTGGAGCAACGGAAATCAGCCCGATCTTGCCACGAAATTGGGGTGACAATGTTTGTTATTTTGCCGATTCCGACGGACATATTATCGCTTTCGCTGAAAAAACTTCATCGTAAGTTTTTTTTTAAAGCACGTTTTGCTTCTCAACGGATTTCGGTTTAAATTCGGCTTTTAAAATCACCTTTTTAAAATCCTATGCGCACCTTCTGTTTTCTTTTACTTCTCATTCCACTTGTCATGTCAGCCCAGGAGCCACCCCTTTCTGAAAAGAATTTTCGCATTTACTCCACAAAGATCGCGCGCGAAGTTTCTTTACAAGACATCGCCGCCGACATGCAGAATTACGACGTGCTGTTCTTCGGCGAGGAGCATAATGACTCAGTGACGCACTACGCGCAGCACGAACTTTTAAAAGAACTTCATGCACAGTTCGGCAGCAATCTCGCGCTTTCAATGGAAATGTTCGACCGCGATGTGCAGCTTGTGATGAATGAATATCTGTCTGGATTTATCCGCGAAAAGAACTTTTTAAAAGACGCGCGGGCGTGGAGCAATTATCGTGATTACCGACCTTTAGTAGAATTTGCAAAAGAGCAAAAGCTCGGCATCATCTGCACCAATGCACCAACGCGCTACACAAATCTCGCCGGGCGAAAAGGCCAGCAGGAGCTTTTAAAACTTCCGCCGGATGCGCAACGATTTTTCGCGCCGCTGCCGTACGACACAGCTTCCGGCGGCTATTACGAAAAGCTGATGGCGATGATGCAACCGCCTCTGGGTGATACGTCGAAAGCGCACATGCCCGCGATGGCAATGCATGGCTTTAATCTTATCATGGCGCAGTCGCTGTGGGACGCGACGATGGCGTATTCCATCGCGGAATATGACCGGTTGCACCCGAAGAAAAAGATTCTGCACATCAACGGGAAATTTCACAGCGATGAGCATTTTGCAATTGTCACCCAATTAAAAAAGTACGCGCCGCTTTTAAAATCGCTCGTAATTTCAAGCGCGGATGATGCCGCTTTCCCGCAAATTGATTGGAGTAAGTACGCGAAGTTTGGCGATTATATAATTATCACCGACCCGAAAATTCCGAAGACTTTTAAAAGCGAGTAGATTGTAACGTATGGCGGAATTTCGAAGAAAAACTTATGTTCTTGTACTAAAACAAATCAGCTTTTAAAAACTCTCAAAATCATTCGACTATGAAATCTCTCATACTTCCCATCCTTTTTTCAGTGGTTCTCCTCAGCTGCCAGGATACGGAAACTGTAATGCAGAAATCTGCTAATTCCCAAGCTGAAGACACTTCTGCGCCCGATATTCTGAGCGCACTTGCGGGTGATTCTACAAACAGGCAAACGCTGGCTCTGGCTGGCGGTGCGCTACAATTAGTAAGTGGGGCGACCGGCTCTGCGACGGAAATTCCGTTTGGTACGCCGATGGACGAGATTATGACGATTATGGCCACAATACTACAATCCCGTCCGTCCAATATGGGCGTAAATAATAAGTGCGGCGCAGAGCCATTAACTATTGCCAAATGGAAAAATGGCCTGACATTAATATTTCAGGAAAATAAAACCGACAGCGCCAATTCCGGCTGGAAATTTGCCGGGTGGTCTCTCGGTGAAGTCTCCGGCAAAGCGCGAAGGCTGACCACGACGGATGGCTTTGGGATTGGTACCAGAAGAGGTGAAATGGAAGGCGAAGA
>JAZKFS010000028.1:0-7331 GCA_040386315.1 Bacteroidota bacterium | reverse complement strand
CTGGTTACGAAAGTTTTCAACGTTGATCGTTGATATCGACGAGATGTTTGCACAGAAGGATGGTTTTAGCGGCGATGTAGTCGAAATGCATATTGTGAAGCTTCGTGAACTGATAGCGATGGAAGGCGAAGATGAAGAAATCCAGCTGACAAAGACGAAACTGGGATACGAATTTTCGGCGGGCTCCGGTCTCTACGGGATTTTTGACGGCTATGGAAAGAGGGCGAAAATTCAGGCTCTGTGGAGCGGTATAAGCTGTAATTTTAGATAATTGCGACATCTATTTCTGGGTGGGTAATGCGGCATAATTATTTTTCCACAATGAACGAGATTGAAGCGGTTTTACTTGACGAGAGTTTTTAAAAACTATCTTGTAATCACTACACAGGAGTCAAAAAACCATGGCAAAGCAAGGTGACGTACTCGACATGACGCCGCTCGGCATGAAGTTCACTGTTTTAAAAACAGCAGCGGATACTGATGGCAAATCGCTTGACCTGCACTGGGAGCTGCTGCCCGGCTGCAACATGAAAGACCCGCTTGTACACACGCATCCGCACGCGATTGAAACCTACGAGGTTTTAAAAGGCGACATGGAGTTTTTCGTGAAGGACAAGTGGATTCCGGCAAAAAAAGGCGATAAGCTGACGGTCGAAAAAGGCGTGGCGCACACGTTTCGTAATCCGACGAATGATGTAGTTGAAGTCTATAACACGCACGAACCCGCTTTTAAAATGGAGAATTATTTTGAAGATGTGGTGAAAGTGGTGGACATGATTACCGACGGCAGGAAAAAAGAATTGAAAATGGACCTCAACGGCAAGCTGCATCTCGGCACACTGATGAGCGGCTACCGGCATGAAATAATCGCAAAAAATCCGCCTGATTTTGCTGTGCGAATTTTGGGATTGATTGGAAAAATGAAAGGGATAAAGGTTTAAAAATCATTGTCATTGCGAGCGTAGCGTGGCAATCGCAAATACAGAATGACGTGTCCAAAGTATTTGCGATTGCCGCGTCGGAAGACCTCCTCGCAATGACGACGCTAAATGGAGTTTTTAAAAAGTGAAATTCATAGTATATTCGCAAGACACGATTTTTAAAAAACATTTACACAGGAGTGAGAGAACATGGCAAATAAATCATCTGCCGACTTTTTAAAAGAAGCACGCGAAAACCTTGAAAACCTGACGCCACAGCAGGCGCACGACGAAATCCAGAAAGGAAATGTTTCCGTTATTGACCTGCGCGAAAAGGATGAGTTGGAAAATGGCGCAATCCCGGGTTCGACGCACGCGCCGCGCGGTTTGCTTGAGTTTTACGCTGATGAAGCGCACTCATTCCACAAGCCGGAGTTTGATAAAAATAAACGTATCATCCTGCATTGCGCTTCCGGTGGCCGTTCAACGCTTGCTTCCAAGACGCTGAAAGACATGGGCTATACGAATGTTGCGAATCTGGAAGGCGGCTTTACGGCGTGGAAAAACGCAGGGCTTCCGACGGAGAATAAATAGTTTTTAAAAACAATTTTTTAAGGAAAGTTAATAATTCCCCTCCTCGGAGGGGTGGCCGTAGGCCGGGGTGGGTTTGGCGTTGGATTGACACGTCCGTTTGACGTGAACCCACCCCACCCTTCGGGCACCCCTCCAAGGAGGGGATTTTATGATTTTAAAAATGAAAATCCCGGTTGTTTTTAAAAGCAGCCGGGATTTTTTGTTTTAAAACTTCATTAAATCTACTCGCTGCCTCCGCTCGTACATTCCCTACGCGAATTATCTATAACTAAAATAATGAAGAATGAAGAAAACCATACTCGTCGCCGGTGGAACAGGAAGTCTCGGTGGAAAAATCATACGGGCGCTTTTAAAAAACGGCGCTGACGTTCGCGTAATTGTCCGCCTGAGTAGCGATGCCGCGAAAATTAAAGAGCTTCAGCAGCTTGGCGTTGAGGTGATTCAGCTTGATATGATGAATGTGGCGGAAGTGGCAAAAGCGTGTAAAGGCGTATCATGTGTAGTGTCGGCGCTGGCGGGTTTGCGTGATGTGATCGTTGATACGCAAAAAGTGTTGCTGGACGGCGCTGTTGCGGCGGGTGTGAAGTGGTTTATTCCGTCGGATTTTTCGGCAGATTTTACCAATATTCAGCCCGAGGAAAACCGGAATTTTGCGCTGCGCAAAGAATTTAAAACATATCTCGACAAAGCGCCAATCGCAGCGACAACAATTTTCAACGGTGCGTTTGCCGAACTGCTGACAGGGAATATGCCATTGATACTTTTTAAACAAAAGCGCATCCTGTATTGGGGCGATGCCGACCAGCGAATGGACTTTACGACGATGGATAATACGGCGGAATTTACCGCACATGCCGCGCTCGATGACACAACGCCGCGCGTTTTAAAAATTGCAGGAAGTGAAATCAGCGCGCGTGAATTGCGGGCTGTGGCAAGCGAAGTGACAGGCGAGGAATTCCGCTTGTTCCGTCCCGGAGGGCTGGGATTACTGGAAGTGATAATAAAAATCGCGCGGCTCATTTCGCCTGCCAAAGATGAACTCTATCCCGCTTGGCAGGGAATGCAGTACTTTCATAATATGCTCAGCGGGCGTGCGAAATTGCAACCGCTTGATAATAAGCGCTATCCCGGCATTCGTTGGACATCGGTGAAAGATGTGGTGAAGGAGCATGTGGCGAAATCGAAATAGAATTGTGTTTTTTAAAATGAAAAATCCCGGTCTGTTTTTAAAAGCAGCCGGGATTTTTAGGTTTTGTACCGATATGGGGTAATCTTTTGTATTCTCATAGATTCCTGTTGTTAGGGTTTTTAAAAAACTTTTTTAAAACTTTTCAGGAAATTGTCCGTGGTGCACCGCTTTTTCGCTTGTGTCCGGCTGGATAATTTCCGTTGAGCCCGACGTGCAGCGCTCGATAGTTTCAACCAGCGCAGTAACCGAAACCGGCTTTGTGAGGAAAGCCGAGAGTTTTTCAAAAGACGGATTGGAGCGCACGTCTTCTGTTGCCATGCCCGAAAGCGCGATTATTTTGAGATTCTGAAACCGCGGCTGATGCTTGATGTAGTCCAGCAGGCGAAATCCGCTCAGATAGCCCATTGCCAGCGTGAGGTCGAGCAGCAGGACGTCGTAGTCGTCAATATAGAGCATCCGTAGCGCCTCAGTTTCCGTGCTTGCATGGTCTATGCGGTAGTGGGCGTTGAGCGTACGAGTAAGCGCGTAAGCGTAGTCATCGTTATCCTCCACCAGCAGGACATGCAGCGACTTTTTACCAAGGGGTTCCATATTCTTCATCAATATGAATTCGTAAATGAAACATGTGAATATACTTTAGCTCTATTCGTACTTCCTTTAAAACAAGAATGTTCCCGAAAAAAGTTCTATTTTTAAAGATTAACGGTCTTTATTAGAGGTTATCGGTATAAATATACGGATTAAT
The DNA here is from genome assembly GCA_040386315.1 of Bacteroidota bacterium. GTDB lineage: Bacteria > Bacteroidota > Ignavibacteria > Kapaibacteriales > DASPKH01 > DASPKH01. Next base: position 3,883 of record JAZKFS010000028.1, on the reverse strand, counting down.
GGTAATGATGTTGCATTGACTTTCACTTTTAAAGGCGGGCTCGTTTTTTTATTTATGCTGTACGTCTTTTGGTTTTAAAAGCTCGTTTGCTTCACCATCCATTTCCTTGTATATTCGTGACAGCACGTAAAATGTAGTTATTCGGACGTTTATTCGTCGAAAGAAAGACGTAATAAAACTCAACTCAAATTTTAAAAGCTATGGCAGATTTATTAAGTAGAATTACTATCAATCCAAAACAGTGCGGCGGGCGTCCGTGCATCCGTGGAATGCGGATTCGCGTGGTGGACGTGCTGGAGCTTTTTGCAGCGGGGATGACAGCCGAACAGATTTTAGAGGAAATGCCCGACCTGGAGCGCGAAGATGTGCAGGCGTCTCTCATGTATGCAGCGCGGAAGTTTGACCATCCTGTTCTGGTTGCTGCGTGATGTAAAAAATGAATTTGAAAAGATTTGAAACGAGTCTGTTTTTAAAAAAAGCAGGCTCTTTTTTTTCTCTATGGCGGGTTTGTTATTATGTCTTACAATCTAATTGCGAACGCACTGCGTTCGCAATTGAGTAAGGTTGAGACTGCTCCAACCATTGGTTGGAGAATTTGGCTGTTGAAAAGTTTTACAACAGGCTTGGTTTAAATCTCGCACCAATGGTACGAGATTTAAATAGGGATACAAATGAATTGTCAGGTTTCTAAACCCGTCGAATTCGACTGGTTTAGAAAGAAATAGAGCTGAACACGAAGGGACTGAAATACTACATTTTTAAAAAGCGGGTTCGTTTTTTTGTTTATGAAGTTGCCTAAACTTCCTGAATATTTTGTAAAATTCCCCTCCTCGGAGGGGTGGCCGCAGGCCGGGGAGGGTTCGCACGGTAGCAATCGTTGGCAACCGCGACCATCCATCGTTAACCCTCCCCGCCCTTTGGGCACCCCTCCGAGGAGGGGAATTGGAAGTTTAGACAACTTTTATAACAGCTTTTAAAAGAACTTTTCTCAAATGTTAAAAAACCGACTGTATACAGGCAAAATTTCTATATTTGACGTACAAAGCATACGTACCACCATGTACTAAAATTAATCACCACAATGGAAGCAAAGAATTATACAAAAAGTGAGATTGAATCTTTAATCAAGCGGTTTGAAGCGAGGAAACTGCCTAAGGTGGAATGGACTCACCCTGCCCATATCGTTGTAGCTGTCTGGTATACTGTGCATCATGGCGAAGAGGAAGCGCTGGACCTTGTCAGGGAATTCATAAAAAATCATAATGAGGCTGTTGGTACAGGAAACACTGATTTTGACGGCTATCACGAAACTATTACAAAGTTTTGGCTGTGGGTAGCCGGGCAGTTTCTGGCGGGCAGGAAACATGAGCCGATAGATATTCTCTGTAATGGCCTGATTACTTCGGAATTTGGCAAAAGCAGCCACCCTTTGATGTATTACAGTAAAGAACTCCTTTTTTCAGTGAAGGCGCGGCATCGCTGGGTAAACCCGGATGTGCAGAGTTTGAATGTGCTGATAGGAGAAAGCCAGAACTAACGCGCCCCGCCCGCCTGCATGTTTTTAAAAGAAATCCAACTCTGTTGAATAATGCATCTTTTTAAAAAAGCGGGCTCGTTTTTTGTTTGTAACAGCTTTTATAAGAACTACACATCTCTTTTTAAAAAAGCACAGCGGTGCGCGCCAAGTGGCCGCCAAGGTGCAGAAGGAAATATGTGCCTATGGGCGAATGTGCTGTATGGCTGTAAGTCTTTTGGTGTCAAAGCGGGCCGTTTTTGGGTTTTAAAATCCTCATTTCGTAAATTTTCACCCGATTTTTGTATTTTTAAAAACATACATTCAATTCTTTTTAAAAGCAATCTATGAACCTCGAGCCATCACACATACATTTCATCGCAGAAATAAAAGACAAAGTTCGCCGCGCGCAGTACGAAGCTTTAAAAGCTGTGAATGTGCAGCTTATCAATTTGTACTGGGAAATCGGCAAGTCCATTGCGGAGAAGCAATCCGAAAGCTGGGGCAAGGCGATTGTGCCCGCGCTTTCAAAAGAATTGCAAGCCGAATTTCCGGGAATAGGCGGTTTTTCTACAACGAACCTGTGGCTGATGGCGCAGTTTTACTCGGAATATCACGCTGTTGAAATTCTCCAACCACTGGTTGGAGAAATTAGCTGGACAAAACATATTGCGATTTTAAACAAGTGCAAAGACAATCAGGAGCGGCAGTTTTATATTCTTTCCACGAAGAAATTCGGCTGGACGAAGAATGTGCTGATTCATCAGATTGAGAATAAAACATACGAAAAATACCTACTCAACCAGACGAACTTTGACGCAACGCTGCCCGAAAGCGTCAGGCACCAGGCCGCGCTTGCCGTAAAGGATGAATACACGTTCGACTTTTTGGCGCTCGCGGACGAACATTCCGAGAGCGAGCTGGAATTCGCGCTCATCCGCAATATCAGAAATTTCCTGCTGGAAATGGGCCATCAGTTTACCTTCGTCGGCAGCCAGTACCGCGTGGCTGTCGGCGATAAGGAATATTTTATAGACCTGCTGCTCTATCACCGGCAGCTTCAGGCGCTGGTAGCCATTGAGCTGAAAATCGGCGAGTTCCTGCCGGAGCACAAAGGCAAAATGGAGTTTTACCTTGCCGTGCTGAACGACACCGTAAAGCTGCCGCACGAGCGCGACGCCATCGGCATCATCATCTGCAAAAGCAAAGACCGCACCGTCGTGGAATATTCTTTAAAATCCGGCTCGGCGCCCATCGGCGTGGCCACCTACACCACCACGTCCCGCCTGCCGAAGGAGTACCGCGAACTCCTGCCGAGCAGCACGGAAATCTCCGAAAAAATCGAAAAGTTTTTTGATGTGAAGTGAAATGTGCGGCTATAGTTTTTAAAAAGCGGGCTCGTTTTTTTGTTTGTACAGCTTTTAAAAGAACTGCACATCTCTTTTTAAAAAAGCATAGCGGTGCGCGCCAAGTGGCTCCCAAGGTGTAGAAGGAAAAATCTGCCTATGGGCGAATGTGCTGTATGGCTGTAAGTCTTTTGGTGTCAATGCGGTTTGATTTTGGGTTTTAAAAAGTTGTTTGGAGTGTGGGGAAAGTGTTTATATTTGGGGATAGTGGATTTAATAGTATTTCACTAATGCATAGATGTATTTTCCTCACTATAAAAATTTAATGAGCATCTTATGTCCCAAGTATTTTTATCTCATAGTAGCAAGCAAAAAGGCTATGTCGAATTTATAGCAAACAAGCTTGGTAAGTTTAATATTGTATATGATGCATGGACTTTTGAAAGTGGGAATAAAACACTAGACGAAATTTATCGAGGAATTGATTCAAGCGGATTATTTGTCTATTTTATTTCTAATGAAACTCTTAACAGTCCTTGGGTAGAAAAAGAAATTAATAGGGCAGAAGAATACTTAAAAAATGGAAAAATTAAAAGATTCCTGCCGATATTGATTGATCCAAATGTAAAACATACAGATACTAGAATTCCGCAATGGATAAAGGATGAATATAACCTGAAATTCATTTCCAAACCGACAAAAAGCTATGACTTAATTAAGCAAGGACAGAGGTTGGTTAGCTGGGAACTATATCCCAAAAAGAAGGAAACCGACCAATTATTCATTGGGAGAACCACACAAATAAAGAGGTTCGAGGAGCGCATTTATGATTTTGATAAACCAACACCTACTACAATTATCGTAAGTGGACTGACATCAATTGGAAGAAGAAAATTTATTAAACACGTTTTAATAAACTCAAACAAAATACGCTCTTACTATACACCTCCAGTAATTACTCTTGATAGCAGAAATTCAATTGAAGATTTAATAATAAAACTGTATGGACTTGGATATTCATTAA
>JAZKFS010000027.1:0-3259 GCA_040386315.1 Bacteroidota bacterium | reverse complement strand
TTTTGCCACCGTCGGCGATCCCACCTATACGTTGGGTAAAAAGGTCCAGAACGCTTATATCAGCATACGACCGGACAAGGGTATCGGAAACTACGATCAATAGAGCACCTACCAGTAACACACTTACCACCTGTACTCTACGCTTTTTTTCTCCAAATAAGAGAATAGATGAAAATATTACACTCCCGGTAAAAACTCCTGTTAAAGAAAACGTTAGAAAAAGTCCAATAACAGTAAAAATAAAAAGCAGGTAGAGAAAAATACGCGAGGCAAAGAACTGCTTTATCCCCAATGCAAATGGTACAAGTAAATAAATAAGAATAGTTACATTAAATCCGGCAAGTGAAGAGGGTTCGCTAAAAATCGAAGTCGCCCTGTAAAAATTGCCAAACTGCAAACTCAACTGACTGCCATCTCCGCTAATATTACCACCCCGGCCACCAACTGATATATTGGTCATCGTAAGCCATGCAAATGGCCAGTCGAAAGCCCGCGCCACAATCTGATATATACCGAATATATTTACAAATAATGCAAAAACCAGCATCACTTTTATAACATTTGTCCATACCTTGATATTTATCCGTAGTGTAGCGCAGGCAAAGGTAAACAACCAAAGATATACAAAATGGGAAAATGTTTTTAAAAACTGGGTCATTCCCATAGGATCACCAGCAATTATCGGTGTAATACCTGAAATTATAGCAGCAATAAATATCCCGACCAAAAAAAATAGCGAGCTGCTTTTATGAATATACAATTGCTCACCACTCCAGGCAATTCGTACAAGCCAACCCATAATAAACAAGAGCATACTTAAGTCAGCCAGTGTAATTGCCAGGGTGCTTATTGAGAAAAGCTGGAACGAACCCAGGTGCAATCCAACCTGAACTCCGATAATAAGTAAATTCATCATAAGAAGAGGGTGATCATGTAGTTTTTAAAAACCCCGAACTTTATACTTTTTCCTGGTAATATTTTGTAATATTCGGGATCAGGTATTCATTAAAACCACGGTTCAAATCATATTCCGGTTTCCATCCCCAGTCGCGTCTCGCTGCGGAGTCATCTACATCAGCGCACCAGGTATCTACAATTCCCTGCCGGTTCACATCCGGCGAAAACGTCACTTTAGCACCCGGAAATGCTTTTAAAACTAATTTGTAAATTTCTTCCGCCGTTGGTGCAAATGCGCCGATATTATACGAACGCTGCTGCAAATTCTCAAGCGGCGCCGCAGCAAGTTTTAAAAGCGCGTCAATCGCGTCAGGCATCGCCATAAACGGGATCTGCGCTGACTCGCGAACAAAACAATTATACTCTTTCCCCTGCGCTGCTGCGTGGATCATCTCCGGTGCGTAATCACTCGTTCCGCCCGTTGGAACAGTAAATGCGGAAATCAATCCCGGAAATCTCAGCGCGCGAAAATCTACATAACCTGATTCTTTTTCCGGTGCAAGGCGCATATAATTGTCCGAAAAATAGCGCCCGAGCTGCTCGCAATACAGCTTGTTCACGCCGTACATTGTCTTTGGAAGCAGATATTCATTTTCGGTGACCATGCCCGACGCGTCTTTTTCTTTTAAAGAATTAATTCCATACACAGCGATCGTACTTGGAAATAAAAATTTCACGCCAATTTTTAAACGTTTGCCGATTGCCTGCGCAATTTGTAATAATCGTAGCGTTCCGTTCACATTTACCTTGTGCGCCAGCTCCGGATTTTTCTCAGCAGTCGTAGAAAGAAGCGCCGCGAGGTGATAAATTTCCGTTAGGTTTTTCTCAGAAATTGTTTTTAAAAGATTTTCATCTGTAATATCTCCTGTCAAAACTTCGTCACACATTTTCGCCATCCGGTCATCCAGCGGTTTGAGGTCAACAGCAACAATATATGCGTCTGTTTTTGAAAGCTCTTCAATTAAACTATGGCCGATCTCACCGCCTGCGCCCGTAATAAGTACTGTTCGCTGCATATTTTTTAAAAGTGGAATGGTTTTAAAAAGTTTGATAATTGCAAGGTTTCAAAAATAAGACATTTTTCGCTGTAGCCCGCTATTGAAACATCCGTTTGAAAAATTAACATGTATTAACTCATTTTAAAACTTTGGAATGTAACCTTTTAAAAACTCCCCGTGTCTATAGCGAAACAAGAGTTTTTTTTAAACTTTTGAGATATTTTAAAAACAATTCACCGGAGAAACTATCATGACTGCTGCCCTCGTCAACCGCCCGAACATTCCCTACGGCGCGCGCCAGTTTCAGGAATATATCGGCAAGTCCACATACCGCGCTTTTTTCATCACGCTTTCACTTATGATTCTGGCTGTGCTGGCTTTTTCTGCGGCCGCGTATCTGAATAGCTCTGTCATGGCAATTCCTTCTGTGACGAACTATCCTATCGTTTTAAAACCATATACAACTGCGCCGCCAGCGGTAAAACCGGCAGTCGCTGAACCAAAAGCCGCAACACCACAAGCGCCAGCGACCAAAAGCATTAAAACTCCAACACAAGTTTTAACGACAAGACCTGTTCCCGTAGCAACACCTGTTGAACCGATTTCTTCCGAGCCGATAGCGTCAAATAACAATACGGTTGGCACAAATTCTCCCGGCACAGAAACAAATCCCGGCGGGACTACAACTATTAATGCGCCCGGCGGCTCACAATCCGGCACAAACACAATTCCCGACAAATGGGATTTCAATCCCGTTGAAAAAGAACCCGTTGTAAATCTAGCACAGCTTTCAAAAAATGTAAATTACCCGGATTTTGCAAAGCGGCAGGGAATTGAAGGAAAAGTCATGCTACGGGTATTGATCGGGCAGAATGGGAAAGCAGTGGAAGTGGACGTGATTGATTCACGGTATGAAATTCTTTCAAAAGCAGCGATCGAAGCGGTTTTAAAAACCCAATTTACTCCTGCAATGCAAAACGGACAGGCTGTCAATTGCTGGATCAGTATTCCGGTTGATTTTAAATTACGTTAGTAAAAATATTTTTGTAATTTTGAAACGGTTTTAAAACCCCGCTTTTAAACACCCATCTGAAAAAAGTAAAGGCACAAACCTGACGAAGCCCGCCTGTTTGTGCCTTTTTGATTTTTAAAACCTAAAATTTATACTGCTGTTACCCTCACGCAGCACGGCGATGGCTCCAGCTCTTTAAAATCCTGCTCCACTTTTTCGAGCGGATCCATTGTGTAAATAGTCGCCGACGAATCATTGATAAAAACGTGGCCTTTATAAGTCAGTATTTTCT
>JAZKFS010000026.1:0-22289 GCA_040386315.1 Bacteroidota bacterium | reverse complement strand
ACGGTTTTAAAAGTACGGTTTTAAAAGTACGGTTTTAAAAGTACGGTTTTAAAAGTACGGTTTTAAAAGTACGGTTTTAAAAGGTTGGCTTAATCACCAATTTCAATGATCCCGAGATTATATAAAATACCACTGTTAAAAATTACTCCCAATACTGATAACGAACCCGAACTTCTGTAAAAATAAGCGCCGCTATTTATTGTCATATTTCCTAAGACTACTCCGACAGAGGAGTTCTCAAACCGAACAGTATCAGAAGCAATAACAAAATTTCCATTGATCCGAAGTTCACTATTGCCTTCGATAAGGATATTACCTTTTGTATTCAGGGCATTTCCGTTAATGTTGACCTTTGCCCCGGATTTCAATGTAATTGAGGCGCCATTATTAGTAACAACCTGCCCTTTTACTTCCATAATTTTAAAAAGAAAAAAAATCGTGAAGAGCGCCACGTAAAGTAATTTGTACTTTTTAAAAGAATACATCTTAATTTGCACCCCTCGCTGCAATGAAGTACGAGCCCCTCTTTACTGTTAAAGTATTACCTGAATCTGACGGTGCCCAGGCAAAAACGATATTACCGCCATTAGTAGGAGATGTGACGACAAATTTAACGAGGAACACATGCGTGACGGAATTATTAATGATCTGAAAACTGTATTGGGTAGTATTTTCAACACCCCCGGCGGCAAATGATGAAACGTTAGTTCCGGCATTAACGTGATAGCCCCCATCGAGTGTGGCACCGGTGGGTAGTGAAAATTTAAAGTTCACATTTCCGCTACCTGTTGATGCCGTTACAAAAACTACCGCGTCAATGATCCACGTTTCACCGGCAGAAATGGGCAAACTCAGCTCACTGTCATCAACAGGCGTTGTAGTTCCGGTTCTTGTCTGCGCCGTGGACTTACTGATCACACGCATGGAGGCTTCGGACGTTGGGGTGACAAATCGTACATAGCGCCGCCAGGCAGCCCCATCATAGTAATAAATACCTTTAGGTGTTGCCGTTCCTGTACTATCGGTTATATATACAGTGAGCCCCTCAGCGGGTGAAGTAATTGCATCTTTCTGACTATGCAACATTCGCGGTGGTAAAAATCCCTGGCTCGTGGAATTAATAGACAGAGCAGCTGAAGCACTGGGAGTTGTATCCTTGATGCCAACACTTGTACCATTATCATAAATATTGGAATTGCTAAGACTGGTAGAACTTCCCAGATCGGTGGAGCCGGCAAATTTTGGTAATTTATTTACCTTACCGGATCCGTTAAGATTTGAAGCTAATGGATTTACCCATTGATTATTTTGATAAAACTCAAATCTTGCCGAATCAGTATTATACCGCATCATTCCATTTACCGGACTTCCCGGCCTTGTACCGTCTGTTCCTGATGGTATGGTCACTGAACCTGACCCCGGCAGAATAGGATTATCGGTAATAGCAAGCGTCGGATTGGCTACCGCCCCATTACCGTCTGTTACTGTTATCTGGTTAGCTGTTCCCGTTATCGTTCTTCCTGCTATGGCTGTCGTTCCATTTCCGGCAAGAATACCTGTAATAGTAGCTACGCCCGTTCCGCCGTTTGCCACGGGCAGTATCCCCGATACATCTGCCGATGACAGGGCAATCGCGCTTGAACTTAATACTCCTGATGATGAAGAATGTACAATACCAGTAGACAACGGTGTAAGTGTTGTTGTTCCGGAACTTACTGTTAATCCTCCTGCTGTAATATTTACCCCACCGGCCGTAATTGTAGCACCACCTGCGGTTACAGTCAGTCCTGTTCCTGCTGTAAATGTCCCAGATGAACTGGCATTGCCCGGTAATATCGGATTTGTTGTTATTGAAAATGTCGGATTGCCTGCTGTACCGTCTGCATTGGCTATACTAATCTGATTTGCTGTACCCGTTAGCGTTCTGCCTACCATTGGGCTTGTGCCGTTTCCAACTAAAATACCAGTCAAGGTCGTAGCTCCAGTTCCTCCCTGTGAAACGGATAAGGTGCCACTTGAAATATCCGAGGCGGTTAAAGCTCTAAAAGCAGGTGCACCTGCCCCATTTGAACTTAATACTTGTCCTGTAGTACCAGCTGCAGAAATTCCGTACGCTGTGCCTGTGCCATAGACTACGCCGCCTGCTGTCGGTGTGGCTGTCGAATTTGTTCCACCATTGGCTATGGGTAAAACTCCTGCTACTTCTGCTGTGGCAAGATCAACTGCTGTGCTTGTTGAGCCGCTTCCGGTGTATTGATTCGCTGTAATTGTTCCAGTGCCTGTTGCAGAGAGACTTGCCCCGCTCCCAACAATCATCGTTGCAGTTGTGTTTGTGCCGCTAAGAATAGCGTCAAATGTCGGCGCTGAAGAAGGTGCAGCCCAGGTTGGAGCACCTGCACCGTTTGAAGTGAGAATTTGTCCGGCTGTACCGGCAGCAGTAAAGGCATATGCTGTTCCCGTTCCGTATGGTATTGCCCCGGCTGTCGGCGTAGCTGTCGAATTTGTCCCGCCATTTGCTATGGGTAAAACTCCAGCTACTTCTGCTGTGGCAAGGTCAACCGATGTGCTTGTTGAGCCAGATCCGGTGTATTGATTAGCTGTGATTGTTCCTGTACCGGAAAAAGTCAAAGATGCCCCGCTCCCCACTATCATAGCTGCAGTAGTGTTTGTTCCATTAGTGATTGCAGTAAAACTGGTTGGATAGGAAGAAGGAGTAGTCCATGTAGGCACACCCGCACTGTTTGATGTCAACACCTGTCCAGTAGTTCCGGCATCAGTAAATGCGTATGCTGTCCCTGTTCCATAGACTATGGCTCCGGCTATTGGCACTGCTGTTGAATTTGTCCCACCACGCGCTATTGGAAGTATTCCTGTGGTAATCTTTCCTGCATCAAGATTTGGAATATCAAGTGGGTCAAGCAACCTGAATGTCGGTATAGCATCTGCTCCTGTGGCCGGACCAGCGAAAACTTTATTTTGTGCCTGCGTAACGAATGTTGCTGTAAGTGTTCCTGTACTTGTAACAGGACTTCCACTGACATCAAATATAGATGGGAGTGACAGACCTACCGAAGTTACACTCCCCGATCCTGCTGCTACCCAGCTCAAAGCACCGGTTCCATCATTACGTAAGACAGTGCCGCTCGCTCCCTGCGTAATTGGCAAGGTATACGTTATATTCGTACTTTGCAGTCCCGCTTTAAAAGCTGTATAATACAACCCGCTCCCGTATGGTGCAAAGAACTGTAATTCCGAAGCTGTAGCTTCACTTTTTAAAAGAAGATTTCCTGATGATGTAAGCCGCAGCCGTTCACTATTATCTGTTTTAAAAATCAGGTCAGCGGCATCTGTGGTACCCAGAAAGTTCTGAGCAGGATTAGTATTACTATTTCCTGTAAGTGCCCATGCAGTGGTTGCATTGCCTGTTAGTATCGCTGTCCAGAGAGGAACAGCTGCTGTTCCGATGTTATATTCAAATCGCGATGTTGTTGTATTATAAATAAGTAGCGTCGGAGCAGGAAGTATAATTGCGTCCCGCTGTGCTGTCGTAAGCCGGGGCAGTAAGACACCTTTAGGCGTGGATAAAAGCTGTGTACTAAGTTCCAGTATCGCTGAGCTATCCGGGGTGCTTGTTCCTATACCAACATTCTCCTGGGAAAAAGCAGTAATAGAAGTAGTAAAAAGTATGCAGAAGACCACTTTTAAAAGAAGTCCGGGTGGGGTTTTTTTTCTAATACTATATGTAGTACAATGCGATAGTGGCACGAAGTTTTCTGGTAATTTTATTTATTTAAAAGTGCCTGAAAGCACATGAGAACAAATATAGCGTGAGATGGTTTGGGTGATGGTAGGAATCACTCTTTTAAATTACAAGAATAATTCTGACAGCCTTAAGACAAAAGCAATATATTGTCACAAACTCTCAAATTACAAGATGCCTCATAAAAACACACCATACCGACGAGGCCAAGCAAAACATGTTGTTTTTAAAGACTTAGTCTTTTAAAACGATAATACTCTGCAGATCACAAGATAACGATCCTAAGAAAACTTTACGGAGCCCCGATCTCAATTATTCCACCGAGATTATTAAGAATTCCACTATTAAAAACTATGCCAAATATTGAAAGTGAACCCGGATTGCGGAAGAATACAGCACCAAAAGCAATACTCATGTCTCCTGTAATAATCCCAGATGATGTGTTTTCAAAGCGTACAGTATCAGCACTTATGGCAAAATTACCATTCACACGAAGCTCGGCATTTGCCTGTATGGTCATGCTGCCCTTTGCATTCTGGGCATTCCCGTTTACAATCATTTTGGCGCCGGGTTTCATAACAATAGGCATGCCATTGTTTTTAAAAATCTGACTTTTTAAAGATTGTACTGAGAATAACAGTAGAATTATTATTGCTATATTTTTCAAAAGGATCATTGTAAACGGTAGTAGTCTTTCTAAAAGTATGTATTTACCTGAGTATACTATAACTCTATTTCTGATAATGAGGTTGCAAAAAGGAATATACAGAACTATCACAAATATACTCTTTAAAACATTTCCGGGCAAAGTAGATATACGTAATTTTTATAGCAACTACTATTGCAGTTTATTTATTGCAGCTTATAAAACCTATACGTAGCAAGTGTAGTGGAAAGTTTTTTGCATTTTACAAACTGGCTTACGGCTTTTTTTTTATATTTCAGGGTATTACCGAAGACGTGTTGCTTTTATATAGGAGTTTGCCATTATCTGCGTAGAAGTAGCATCGGAAACTCTTTGAGCCGACTGAAATCTAATAAAACCGGAAGCAGTTGTGGAAATTGTGCCTGAAGCAGAAATAAGCAAGGGATTATTAGCAGTCAGCGCTGGGCTGATAGCTGTTCCTGAAGTTGTTAGTGGATACATAATACTCTCTGTAGTGGAACTATATGTTACAGCAAGCCGCATATTACCTGTAGGACTGGTATAGGTAAATTTAACATCAGGAGTAGCAGTAGCAGCACTTGCCTCTACAAAGCTCTCTACCTGCCAGGTCTGATTTGCTCCCACAGCTATAGACAGATCAGGGTCATCTGCCAAAACAATGGTGTTGGTTCTTGGGGTATTCCCCGCTTTCACTGCTATTTTCGTAGCACCGATAGCATCATTTCCAAGTGTTTGTAAAAGCGCCCATGATACACTTTCAGAATCATAGATATACAATCCACGGGAAGCAGGATCAGTAACATATACTATAAGTCCGTTTGGCGGAGTTGCTGGGAGTGCTATGGCATTCCGTTCTACAAGAGTCATCCGCGGCGGCAAGAAACCCTTTGACGTAGAACTAATTTCTAGTGACGCATTTGCAGAGGGAGTGGCTGTCCCGATTCCAATACTTCCTGTATTCACTGTCAGGTTACCTGATGTAATGGTAGCTCCGCCTGTAGTTACGGTAAGTCCAGTTCCTGCTGTAAATGTTCCTGAAGAGCTTGCATTACCCGGCAATATCGGATTGGTTGTAATTGCAAATGTCGGATTGCCTGCCGTACCATTATCATTTGTAATTGTTATCTGGTCTGCTGTCCCAGTTAATTGTACAGCAGTAAACGTGTTTGTTCCTCCATTTCCTACAAGAATACCTGTTAGCGTTGCAGCTCCCGTCCCGCCATTAGCTACCGGGAGAAGTCCTGTAATTTCCGTTGCTCCATTCACACTTGCACTACTTGAGATCACACCGGCGTTAGTGGTTTTAACAAATCCTGCCGTTGTAAGCGGAGTAAGGGTAATCGCCCCGGCAGTTACTGTCAGCCCGCCTGCTGTAGCACGCAAGCCTGCAGCAGCTGTAAATGTTCCTGATGAACTTGCATTCCCTGGTAAAATCGGATCAGTTGTAATTGAAAATGTCGGGTTCCCGGCTGTCCCATCAGCATTAGCAAGAGTAATCTGATTAGCCGTTCCTGTCAATGTCCGTGCGGTAAACGCGCTTGTCCCATTCCCAACAAGAATTCCCGTTAGGGTTGCAGCTCCTGTTCCCCCGTTTGCTACAGGAAGCGTACCGGTTGTTATCTTTGCAGCATCCAGATTGGGTATATCAAGTGCATTCAATACTCTGAATGCCGGCTCAGCCGCTGCTCCAGTAGTTGGCCCGGCAAATACTGTATTAGCAGTTTGCGTCACAAGCGTTGCCGTCAGTGTGCCGGCTGAAGTAACAGGAGAATTGCTCACCGTAAAAATTGACGGAAGTGACAGCCCTACAGATGTTACAACACCGCTACTGCCACTTGACAGCAATGCCAACCATGATGGCGCTGCTGCTGTTCCACTGTTATATTCAAATTTATTTTCTGTTGTATTAAAAACTAAAAGGCTTTTGGCAGGAAGAACTATCAAATTACGCTGGGTAGTAGTAAGGCGCGGGACAAGAAAACCTTTTTGTGAGGATAAAAGCTGTGTACTTAGCTCCAATACAGCCGAGCTATCAGGGGCATTCGTACCGATCCCCACATTTTCCTGCGAAAACACATAGGTATGAGATAATAACAAAAAGATCGTAAACAACGACCTTTTAAAATAATCTGATAATGGTAAGCGAAAGCCTATGCTTTTATCATCATTTTCGCACATTTACCATTATATCCTATATTGATTAAAAGTATTTACAACGACAATAGCATAATCGCCGCTATAACATTAGAACTATCTTCAAAGTTACGTCTTCTTCAGATTAGTTTCCACAGTAGAAATACGTATTTAAGCCTTATCACTACTACTTACTTCTTTACTTTACCCACAGAATATTGCAGATATGCCTGATTGTTAATAACAAATTTGATCAGTCCGGCAGTATTATGCACGTTCAGCTTCTGCATAATATTCGCCCGGTGTGTCTCTACCGTCCTTGGGCTGATAAATAGTGTTTCAGCTATCTCCTGGCTTGTTTGGCCGTCAGCCACAAGCATCAATATCTCCTGCTCACGTTTTGTCAGGCTGAAAGTAGCCGAGTGATTTCCATACGGAAGAGCTTTATCTTTTTCAGAAAGCGCTTTTAAAAAGTCCGAATTAAAAACCTGCTCGCCCGCCATTACTGACTTTAAAGCCCCTATCAAAATATCCGGCATAATATCTTTTGACAGATAACCATTGGCTCCGGCCTGGATCGCCTGCTCAAAGTGATTTAAATCTTCATAGGATGTCAGAATGATCACGGCTATCGCAGGGAATTCGCTCTTAATGATCTTAGTAAGTTCAATTCCATTCATCACCGGCATCAGGATATCCGTTATCACCACATCAGGATTATGTTCCTTTGCGGCATCCCACGCTTCCTGGCCGTTCTGCGCTTCAGCAACTACATTGACATACTCACTGCGGTTTAGCATATGCCGCAGCCCGAGCCGCACCATCTGGTGATCATCCGCCAATACTACTCTGATCGGTTTTAAAACTTCTTTTTCGCTCATCTGATTTTTAATTATCCTTTTATTTTTTCAAGTAAGATACACTTTTTCAAAGAAATTGTGCTTTTAAAAACTTCATTTTTTTAAAAGTTCAACTTCCGCCAGCCACACATCTGCCCGCGCATCACTCGGCATCCGCCAGTCTCCGCGTGGCGACAAAGCTACCGACCCAACCTTCACACCATCCGGGATACATGACCGCTTAAACTGCTGCGAAAAAAATCTTTTAAAGAATACTTCCAGCCATTGTACTATCTCGCTATCCGAATATGTTCCTTTAAAAGCGATCTTGGCAAACCAAAAGATTTTTAAAGGTGAATAATTCAGCCGCACGCAGTGATATAAAAAGAAATCCTGCAAAATATACGGCCCAACACTCTCTTCGGTTTTCTGCGCAATTTTTCCTTCCTTATCCGGCGGCAGCAGTTCCGGCGAAACCGGAGTGTCAAAAATATCTATAAGCGCTTTTGAAACTTCACCTGTAAATTCCTCTTCCGCCGACCATTTCACCACATATTTCACCAGCGTTTTCGGAATTCCAGAATTCACCGAATACATGCTCATGTGATCGCCATTATACGTGCTCCAGCCAAGCGCCATTTCACTCAGGTCACCCGTGCCGATCACAATCCCGCCAACTTTATTCGCATAATCCATCAGGATTTGCGTCCGCTCGCGCGCCTGCGAATTTTCAAACGTCACGTCATGCACATTTTCATCATGGTCAATATCTTTAAAATGCTGCTTGACCGCATCATGGATCGGGATCGTTTTAAAAGTCACGCCAAGCTCACGCGCTAGTATTTCTGCATTACTTTTCGTGCGCGCCGTCGTACCAAAGCCTGGCATTGTAATCGCGTAAATCCCCTTTCTATCAAGTTTTAAAAGGTCAAAAGCTTTCACAATTACCAGCATTGCCAGTGTAGAATCCAAGCCACCGGACAGACCGATCGTCACAGCTTTTGAATTAATATGCTTTAAACGCTTCGCCAGTCCCGTCACCTGAATAGAAAAAACCTCACGGCAACGTTCAGCACGCTCGGCATCATTCGCCGGAACAAACGGATTTTGCAGGATATTTCTGAATAATTCCTCAGCCGAAGTTTCCGGCGTTTTAAAAGGAATTTCGCGGAAATTCATGCCGTGCTGCACATACGCATACGACGTATTTTTAAAACGGTCATGCACCAATCTTTCAACGTCAATATCCGCATACGCAATCTGCGTTTCAAAAGAAAAGCGCTCGGTCTCAGCCATTATCGCGCCATTTTCAGCAATCAGCGAATGCCCGGAAAAAACTAAATCCGTCGTTGACTCGCCCGCTCCGGCCGACGCATAGGCGTACGCCGCAAGGCACCGTCCTGACTGTGACTGAACAAGTGTCCTGCGATACCACGCCTTGCCCAAAATCTCATCACTCGCCGAAAGATTTAAAAGCAACGTCGCGCCTGCTGCCGCCTGATTGGAGCTCATCGGCTCCAGCGCCCACAAGTCCTCACAAATCTCAATTCCGACAATACAATCTTTTAAAGCTGAGTTTTTAAAAAGAATATCCGTCCCGAACGGGATTTTCTCCCCTTTAAAAGCAATCTCCTTCGCCGTTGTTTCACGGCTGGAAGAAAACCAACGCTCTTCGTAGAATTCCGCGTAATTCGGCAGATATGTTTTTGGAATGATGCCAAGGATTTTCCCGTCAGAAATAAAAACTGCACAATTAAAAATCTTCCCGCCATCAGTGATTGGCGCACCAACAATTATCGTTGAATGCGTTTTCGCTGTGTGCTCAGCAATTTTCTCCAGACTATTTAAAACCGCATTAAGCAGTGCGCTTTGAAAGAACAAATCCGCACACGTGTAGCCCGTAATGCACAATTCCGGAAAAAGTAAAAAGTAACACTCTTTTACAACTGCATCATCAATCGCATTAATGATTTTCTGCGTGTTGAATTCCACATCAGCCACGCGCAATTCCGGCGACGCCACGCCAATGCGAATCAAACCAATTTCAGAGAGTGTTTTTTTCATTTTTAAAGAGAAATTATTTTACTGCCTGAATTGCCTTTTTAAAAGCATCAACTGTCTTATCCAAATCCTTTTGCGTATGCGCAGTTGAAACAAACATCGCCTCAAACTGTGCTGGAGGCAAATAAACTCCCTCATTCAGCATCGCATGGAAGAATTTCCCATATTTTTCTGTATCGCTCGTTATCGCATCAGCATAATTTAGAACAGGATTTTCCGTAAAAAATACGGTGATAAGCGAATCAATATGATTCACCTGCACGGCAACCCCCGCATCACTTGCAGCTTCACGAAAATTCTCCGCCAGAAATTTCGCCTTTGCTTCAAGCTGTTCGTAAATAATCGGTTTTCGTTTTAAAATGCTCAATGCTGCAAATCCGGCAGTCATTGCGAGTGGGTTGCCCGAGAGCGTTCCTGCCTGGTACATAGGCCCTGATGGCGCTACGAGCTGCATTATCTCACGCTTGCCGCCATACGCGCCAACAGGAAGTCCACCGCCAATTACTTTGCCCATCGTCACAAGGTCAGCACGTACGCCGAAACGCTCCTGCGCGCCGCCCGCCGACAAGCGAAAGCCCGTGAGCACTTCGTCGAAAATCAACACAACATTATGCTGTGTTGCCAAGTCGCGCAAACCTTTTAAAAAACCTTCCGCGGGAACAACAACGCCCATATTTGCCGCAACAGGCTCAACGATAATCGCCGCGATATCACCGGAATTTTCTGCAATCATTTTTTCAACAGAAGCTAAATCATTATACACAGCATTCAGCGTCAGCGCTGCAGTTTCATCCGGCACGCCGGGACTGCTCGGAACGCCAAGCGTGAGCGCACCGGAACCCGCTTTAATTAAAAAGCTGTCGCCGTGACCGTGATAGCATCCTTCAAATTTGATAATTTTTTTCTTTTTTGTGTAGGCGCGGGCAAGGCGGATAGCGCTCATCGTGGCTTCCGTGCCGGAATTCACCATGCGGACCATTTCCACCGACGGCACCATCGAGCAAATCAATTCCGCCATTTTCACTTCGATTTTCGTTGGTGCGCCATAGCTGGCACCGCGGCTGGCGGCTTCCTGTATGGCAAGCGTTACTTCGTGGTGAGCGTGGCCGAGAATCAGCGGCCCCCATGACATTACATAGTCAATATATTCATTGCCGTCCACATCCCAAAAATGCGCATTTTCGCCGCGCTCGATGAAAACGGGATTTCCGCCAACGCTTTTAAAAGCGCGCACGGGAGAGTTCACGCCGCCCGGGATTTTTTCAACTGCTCGTGCAAATAGCTCTTCACTTTTTGTCGTTGTCATCATTTCAAATTTTCAGATTTATATCGGTTTTAAAAGAATTTTTAAAGGAACATCAAATTTACGATTTTTAAAAGGAATCAGTTGCAATAAAAAAGCCGCTTTTTTAAAAAGAAGCGGCTTGTATTTTCACTTTTAAAGACATATCTTTTAAAACTACGCTTTATCAGAACGCAATCCATCCAGTTCCTTTTCAAGTTCAGCGATTTTCTCAGATTTTTCCTTATTTAATCTTTCGAGCTCAATATTACGGAACGTCACTTTTATTTCGAGGTCGTCGTATGCCTGCTGGAGCTGTTTGCGCGCCTGCACCTGCTCGGTAATGTCGTATGCAAAAACGAGAATTCCTTCAGGCTCGCCTTCCACGTTTTTAAAACCCTGATAAATAAAATTGACATACGCCTGCTCCAGCCCTTTGCCTTTGTCTATGGAAAGTTCAACTTCGTTTCCGATAAACGGCTCGCCGGTTGTAAACACTCTATCGAGTAATTCGAAAAATCCCTGTCCTTCTACTTCCGGTAATGCTTCGCGAACGGTTTTACCGATAACATCACGACCTCCAACTAAGCGCATATAATCAGCATTCGCCAGTTCAAATACATGGTCGGCGCCGCGCAGAATACAAAACGACGCTGGTGCCTGCATGAAAAAATCATGGAGTATCTGGCGCTCATGAAGCGTAGCTTTTGTCTGTATTTTTAAAGCTTCTTCCGCTTTTTTGCTCGCGGTGATGTCGGTAAATAATACAGCGACTTTATTGCTGCCTTTCTCACCAAACCGGAAGGCATACACATCAAACCACCGCTCCATCGCTTCCGAACCCTCGACGAAACGCTTGGCATTTCCTGTTTTTGCTACATCGCCATATATTTCAAACCAGCGCTGCTCTATATTCGGCACCAATTCCAGCATCCGTTTGCCAACAGCATCAGTGAGACCGTTTTGCTTTGAAAATGCAGGATTGACCTCAAGAAAACGCCAGTCATTGACGTTGTCATTTTCATCAAAAATCACTTCAATGATACAAAATCCCTGGTCTATCGAGTCAAAGAGAACGCGGTATCTATCTTCACTTTCCTTTTGAGAAAGCACATATTGCTTGATTTGCCGGTCTAATTGTTCATTCGCTTTTAAAAGGTCGTTAAATTCTTTTAAGCTCACTTCGAACGGCTGGTATTCATGCACATTTTTTGACGCTTCATCATCCTGCTCAATTTTTTCCTCAAGCGTCGTGAGAAGCCCGACGAGATGGTCTGCGATTTTTTCCATCTCCGATAGCCCGCGACGCGCGTCGTCCTGCTTACCGCCTTTATAAAGCGTAATGAGGTCGCGCGCGGAAGTGTGAATATCCTCGTGTACGCGTTCAAGCTCCTGCATCTCGGGAATATGCCCGTATTCTTTTAAAGCATGGCCGTAAATCCACTTCCCAACGGCGCACTCGTGATGCGACAAAACGGGCGCTTCGTCCACTTCCCCGCCAAAAAGTATCGAGCGCAGGCGGCTTTTAAAAAGCAAATGTTTTGCTTTTGCCTGTTCAAAATCGAGTTTTACATTATCCATTATTCGTCTGTTTTATTTTTTAAAAGGAAAATTTTAATCTTTAAAAAGCACTAATTCCAGCCCTGTCGAAAAATAAATATTCAGCTGACATTGCTTCCTGTCAGGTGTAAAAGAGAGCCGTGTAATAAGCGCTTCCGCTTTTTCATCACCAATTTCAAACGCCAAAAACGGCCGTTTCACAAGGTCGTCATTCCGTTTAATGCTCCAGCTGCCTGTTTTCTCTGCGCCACTATCCAGCTTTAAAATGCCGTCTTTTAAAAACACGTGCTTTTCGGCTGTTGCAAAAACGCTCTGTACATCGCTCCGGCTCATTGCGCGAGTGTGGACGCGCCATTCACCTTCAAGATGTTCGTCGGAAATCTCGTTAAAATCTATATAATACATTCAGTTCAGATTAACTTTTCGGAAGTGTAAAAAGATGTGCTCTTAGTACGTGGAGCATCCAACAATCTTTTAAAAGTAAAGTTCAAATGCCTTTATACGCCTTGACTTTAAAAGAAAATTGAGCACAAAAAAAGCCGCTTAAAAATAAGCGGCTTTAAAAGATTTACAACGATTTATGCAGCTTTCGTATGAATCGCTTTCTGCCCGGCAAGCATTGATTCAATACTTAATTGATAATCAATATTTTCCCACTCAATTCCCGTTCCGCGACAGATAAAGGCGAAGTTTTGTCTTTCAGCTTCAGAAAGTTTTAAAAGCTCTGGGTACCATTTGAGTGGCGTGGAAATAATGCGACCATCCTCAAGTTCTACATGAAGATAATTATCATCGAATGTAAGATTTTTAGCTTTGAAAGAATTCATTCCATTTCTCCAGGAAGTATTGCTGGTGTTCTTTTGTGATTGCAATTATTCTTTTTGACTCGCTCGACGAAAAATAATTTTCAATAATAGTCAAATCTTCGATATTAATTTTCGCAAAATCATCGCCTTTCTGCACATGAATATGCTTCGGCAAATGCTCATTTGCATAAAAGAAAAATTTAAAACCATCTTTTCGTAAAAGTGTCGGCATAATTCTTTTAAAAATTATCGTTTTAAAACCCGCGCAGCATCCTTCGCAAAATACGTCAGAATTATATCTGCGCCCGCGCGCTTGATAGACATCAGCGTTTCCATCATCATGCGCTCTTCATCCACCCAGCCGTTCTGCGCGGCGGCTTTTATCGTTGCATATTCGCCGCTCACCTGGTAGGCGGCGACGGGCATTTGAAACGTGTCTTTCACGCGGCGGATGATGTCGAGGTACGAGAGAGCGGGCTTTACCATCACGATGTCGGCGCCTTCGGCCACGTCGAGCGCCACTTCCCGCAGCGCTTCGTCCGAATTTGCAGGGTCCATCTGGTGGCTTTTCCTGTCGCCAAACTTCGGCGTGCTTTCCGCCGCATCGCGAAACGGCCCGTAAAAGCTCGACGCATATTTCGCCGCGTAGCTCATTATCGGGATATTTTTAAAACCTGAGGCATCGAGCGCCTGCCGGATGGCACCGATGCGTCCGTCCATCATGTCACTCGGCGCAATAATATCCGCGCCCGCCTTCGCATGGCTCACCGCCTCACGCGCCAGCAGCTCAACGGTTTCATCATTCAAAATCTCGTGAACGCCCGGCGCGGTTTCTTTTAAAACGCCACAATGCCCGTGCGATGTGTATTCGCAAAGGCACACGTCCGTTGTCACCAGCAACTCGGGGATTTCCGCCTTTATCGCGCGAACCGCCCGCTGGATAATCCCGTGCTCGTGATACGCCTCCGAGCCCACCTCGTCCTTCGACTCCGGAATCCCAAACAAAATCACCGACTGAATCCCCAGCCGCACCACCTCCTCGCACTCTTTTAAAAGCTCGTCAATCGAAAGCTGAAAGACGCCCGGCATCGAGCGAATCTCGTTTTTAAAACATTCGCCCGGCGCCACAAAAAGCGGAAGCATAAAGTCGTGCGGCGTCAGCACCGTTTCGCGAACCATATTGCGCATCTGCTCGGTCATGCGTAGACGGCGCAAGCGCTGTGTCGGAAAAGTTGGGGTATTGGTTTTATTCATTTTTCTATTCAATAATAAATTTTCCTGTCTTTAAAATTTCGTTTCCTTTTTCAAGTGTAAAAACGTATGTTCCTTTAGGTTTTCCTATTAAATCAATAACTGGCTGTGAGATATTAATTTGAGATTGAAATATACTTTCCCCATCTAAACTATAGATTGTAATACTCCAATTATCAGAGTCTAATCCTGTAACAAATATGTTGCCATTCGTTGGATTGGGAAATATATCGAATCTATCAGAATCGCTAAATTCTGTAAGTACAGAATTAGGTGTGTTACTCAGTTTAGCTATATAAAATCCGGTGCTAGCCCAAACCACTTTACCAAATGCAATTCCGCTATTACAACCTCCAGTAATAAATATATCACCATTATTAGCTACTGTTATACTATTTCCCTGGTCGTTTTCTGACCCGCCTGCTGATTTAGCCCAGTCCTCATTTCCATTTTTGTCATATTTGACTACAAAAGTTTCGTTATATCCAGTACGAGAATTTTTCAGGATTGTATTACCAAACGCAATATTAGCTCCCCAAAATAAACCTGTTATATAGGCACTTCCATCATAATCAACAGCAATGCTATTGCCCACTTCATAACCTTGACCGATACCAGTCTTTCCCCACAAGGCATTTCCACCTGTGTCATATTTGACTATAAACATATCGTCGAACTTTGTGCCATCAGGGTCAAGTTCAGTATTGGTTAAAGTGACTGCACCAAACGTAATTGAAGGACTAAAAAAAGCTCCTGTCATAAAGATATTTCCTTTTCGGTCTGCTGCAAGTCTTAGAGCTTCATCGTAATATTTATTACCCGCTGAACGCGCCCATTGTACAATACCATTATCATCATATTTAGCAAGAAAAAGGTCAATATGACCTCTATTCAAGATTGTATCTTTTTGGAAATTCAAAACACTATCCGCAAAAGCACCCGCTATATAGATATTGTTCATGCTATCAATTGCGAGGCTATTTGCAAAATTCCCAAAATATTGAGAAACACCTCCAACTGAACGGGCCCATTTTTCATTACCATTATTATCATACTTCATTAGAAGTACAGCCTTGTATCCTGCCGTATATACCGTATCTGCACCAAATAATAATGGTGAGCTTGATAGATACCCCGCAACAATGATATTGCCATCGGTATCAATACCTATGGCGTTCCCTGCATCCTGACCCCCACCTCCAAAGCTTTTTGCCCAAAGTGCGTTGCCATTAAAATTATACTTGACGACAAAAATATCTGCAGAACCTGGAGTGGAATTTTTTAAAGTAATTGTCCCAAAGGAAATAAATGGACTATCAAAGCTTCCTGTAACATACACACTTCCATTCTTATCTGTAACAATTGAATTACCAAGTTCTGAACCAGTATCGCCAACGGATTTAGCCCAAAGCGCTTTACCATATTCATCGTACTTAGCGATAAACATATCCGGCTTCAAATAAAAGGAAGGCTTTGCAGCATTTTTGAGAGTATCCTTTCCAATTTTCACAACAGGGCTTCTCATTGAACCAGTTACATACAAATTGCCATTATTGTCATTCGTAATTCCATGACTAATTTCACCAAGGTAGTTACCATTATTTCCAGTTCCTGCGCCAGTAGCCCAAATCCATTCAGGCACTTGAGCATTTGTATATTGAACTACTAAACCCAAGATAAGAATGATAATCCATAGAGGTAAATTTCTTTGGGAGTTTTTCATAAAATTAATGTAACTAGTGAAATTAGGTAAGAAAGCCTTTACTGAAATATACCAAATTTTTGCTTATGGATTATAAGTTCCAATGCAATAACGGCACTAAAAACCAATCTTTTAAAAGAAAACACTTAAATTCCTTCCAAAAACAATTCAAGCCGCAAGAATACAAAATTCCTGCGGCTTTAAAATTACGGACAAATTTTCGTAGCGCCTAATCCATTTTAAAACGGAAGCCCGCATACAACTCACGTCCGCGCGTCGGCCCCCAGGCAAATGACGTATCGAAATACGCGCCGAATGGCTGCTGCCAGCCGGTAATCGGGAATGCCTGCCTGAAGTTCGTGAGGTTTTCGCAGCCCGCGTACAGCTCAAACATTTCCCACACATGAGTATATTGGATATTCACCGTCGTGTATGATTGCGAAACGTCGGGCTGCCTGTATTCGACAGGATTGCTCGCTGTATTCGGTAGGCGCTGCTGACCGTACCAGTGAATGGAACCGTCCAGATGCCACGAGCCGTCTTCCGGCTGATAGGACATCGAGGTGAGCGCTTTATGCTTTGGAATGAACGGGAGCGAGACGCGGCTGTCATCTTCAATTCTGTACACATCGAGATAATTATACGCGAGTTTCAGATTAAAAACGCCCCAGAAAAGCGCGCCGGCCTCTGCCTGCAAACCGTTCGATGCGGACGTGCCGGTAAAATTACCGATAAAAACTTTGGTTGGGTCGGTGTCGTAGTCGGGAAAAATCTGGTTTGAAAAATCCGTGCGGTAAAAATCAAGGCTGAATGTCGCCGCAATATCTTCCCAGTTCTGCGTGCGCATGAGGTTGATGCCCCAGTTGAGCGACCTCTCCGGCAGCAGCGCTTCACGGAACTTCACATCACGCGAACTTGCCAGCAGATTGATATTTTCGCTGAAAATATTGACCGTTCTGTATCCTGTTCCGGCGGAAAGCCGAACGTTCGTCGCTTCGTCAAACTGGTATTTTAAAAGCCCGCGCGGCGTTACAAAAGCGCCGTGCAAATTGTGGATATCAGCGCGAATCCCCGTAATCAGGATTATTTCATCAGCATTCCATTTAAAAACATTTTCCGCAAAAACTCCCGGAATGCGCTCGCTTTTTAAAAATGTGCCCGCGTACGTTCTCGCTGCCATTTGCTCCTGAATCACACCACCCGCGCTATCCGCCTGCATAAAGCGAATATCTTCCTTCATATCAAAATGCCTGTAGCTGACTCCGGCGGTAAATTCATGCGTTTCAGCCCAGGCCCGCTGGTACTGCACATTGCTGTAAAAACTCGTCTGGCGCGCGTCGTACTTTGCCGTTCCGAAAAATGAATTCTGCTTATGAAAAAGCGCCGAGCCGATGAACATCAGGCTGCTCGTTTCATCAAAACGAAAACCCGTTTTTGTATAAAGGCTTGGCTGCTGAATGTTGACGGTCTGGCCGTAGCTCGTGGTTTTTCCCTGGTCGGTTTCGGGATTGAATGAGAGCTCCCCGCCGACACGCTCTTCATCAAGATATTGTAACCCAATCACTGACGACAGCCCTTCAAACTTGTCGCTGCCGTACTTCCACTTATTATATGCCATGTAGCGCGTCAGCAGCGGCAGGTCGAGAAACGAATCGCCATCGCCATCCACCTTGCCAGCCGGCTGAACCGTATGAAAGCTAAAAAGCGTCGTCCAGTCGCCCACGGGCTGCGCCGCATTAGCGTTAAAATGTTTTTCAAGGAAATTATTCGTGTAGGCATTGGCAAAAACCCGCTCCGCATTATCCGGCTCACGCAGCGTCACGTTGATAATTCCCGTCATATTTTCAAAGCCGTGCTGCACCGTATTTGCGCCTTTGCTCACGAAAATATTATCAATCAACGTGCCCGGAACGCTGCTGATACCATACGTGTACGGCAGCCCCTGAATCATATTCACGCCATCCACCAGCAGCAAATTATATACGCCCGAAAGCCCCAAAATCCTGAGCTCCTTGCTATTCGTAATAATATTCGTCGTCTGCGCCTGCACGGATGCATTACCTTCAAAGCAGCCCGCCACATCGCAGCACGCCGCCTTCGTCAACTCATCTTTTGTAATTACTTCAGTATGAATTGGCGCATCAGAAATATACGTTCCCACGCGCTCGGCTTCTACGCTCACTTCGCCGGTCGTTACGCTTTTTTCAGTGAGTTTTAAAACGAGAAAATCATTACTCGTTACCAAAATCGTATCTGTGGCATAGCCCAGAAAAGTCACTACCAGTTTTTTCTCAGCAATATCCGGAATCGCAATAGAAAATTCACCCTTGGCCTTTGAAACCGCGCCAATAGTGGAATTCATCCAGCGCAACGTCGCACCGCTCAACGGTTCATCAGACGCACCTGTCACCTTCCCTTTTAGTTCACCCGTTTGAGCAAAAAGATTGGGTGAATGTAGAAAAATTAAAGTAAAAAAAGCTGTAAGGAGAATCTTCATCAGGCAAAAATTTCTATAACAGATACTTTTAAAAACTGTGGGAAGAAGGTCAGAAATCCCCTCCTCGGAGGGGTGGCCGCAGGCCGGGGTGGGTTCACGGCAGCAATCGTCAGCAATCGCGACCATCCATCGCGAACCCATCCCGCCCGATGGGCACCCCTCCGAGGAGGGGATTGTTTGAATTTTAAAACTTTAAAACTTATTTCTTCACTCTAAAAGGCTTCTTCTTCGGAGCATCACAGCTCGGCGAGTCCTCAATCTTCGCAACCACCTGCTCAAACGAAATCTGCGCCGGATTGTACCGCACCTCAAATGTGCTCACAGCCGCCACCTTACCAACAGATTTTATCTCAAGAATTCCACTTTCTTTTTCAACGTATTTGCAAATCACCGGTAAGTCGCCGCCACATGTCACGCCCGCTACTTTCACTGTAATTATCGTATCTTTTGCAGCAGTTTCAGTAGTCTGTGTAACTTCCTGTGCAGTAGCCGAAATGCTGGAGCCAACTAAAGTAAAACACGTTACCGCAAAAAGGCCAAGGATTGTATTTTTCATAGCTTTTAAAAATATTTTTTTAAATAAGGGAATAATTCGGAGTAAACGATTATATCCAAAATTACACTTAATGTCTTTAAAAATGAACAGCGTAATTGATTCTCCTTTCATCAGCAAGTGAAACAACCAACGCAATAACGGCAATAAAACTCAACCTTTTAAAACCCTCTCCGCCATCGCAAAACCACTTTTCACACAATCGCCCACCGACACGCCACCACGGAAATTCGAGCAAAAATACATTCCCGCATTTTCTTTCTCAAAAGCATCAAGCGCTTTTAAAACCTCGCCATAACCAAGCCGGTACTGCGGAATAGCGCGTTCCCACCGCGAAATATGCGTAAAATGGGGCTCGCCCGAAATCTTTAAAAGCTCGCGCAATTCCTCCGCAACAATCCGCTTTAAAACATCATCCGGCTCGCGGCCAATATCGCTATTGGGCGTTCCGCCGACAAACGTGGTCACTTCCACAAAACCCTCAGGGGCGCGGTTTTTAAAAATGGACGAACTCCAGATGCAGCCGAGAATCCTGCGGTTTTCCTTCTCAGGAATCAAAAAACCAAAGCCGTCGAGCGAACGCTCAACCTGGTCTTTTTTAAAACCCATCACAACTTCGCACACCGGCGGATGCACGATGTTTTTTAAAACCGCTGCTGTCCCCTGCGAAAAATCTTTTAAAAGCTCCGACGCCACATACGCCGGTAGCGCGATGACAACAGCATCCGCTTCAAAGCTCGCATTTGGCGTCTGTACAATGAATTTTTCGCCGTTTTTAAAAACTTTTTCAACTGGTGAATTCAGGTGCAAATTGTCACCAAGCGAATCCGCAAGGGCTTTTGAAAGCGTTCCCATTCCATTTTTAAAAGAGAACATTTCTCCGCCGGGAGCTGTCTGAACCACTGATTTTTGTGATTGTTCTGATTGCGCAGATTCTTCAATTTTTCCTTTTTCCTTTTTCCTTTTTCCTTCTCGCTTTTTAGCGAGCATTCCTTTAAAAAGTCCGCCGTAGTTTTCCTCAAGAGCATGAAGTTTCGGGAAAGCATGACGAACGCTCAATTGCTTCGGGTCGCCCGCATACACGCCCGCGACGAATGGATTTATCGCATAATCAAGAAACTCGGGGCCAAGTCGCCGTTCGACAAATTGCGCGATTGATTCTTCCCCTTCAGCTTTCCCGATGAACGGTTCGGCGAGCAGGCGCAGCTTGGCTTTGAGCGAAAAAAGCTTTGTTTTTAAAAACGTGGGAGGATTGAGCGGCATGGCGTGGAGCTCGCCGTCGCGCAGGATGTAGCGGTATCTCGCCGTGTCTTCAGCATAAATGCGTTCGCCTTCGAGCTTCAGGCCGCGCACGATTTCGTCAAAAAGCGGCGTTGTTTCCTGCGTGGAGTTCGGGCCACGCTCCACGAGAAATCCGTCAATGCGTTTGCTCTGCATCGCTCCGCCCGCTTCTGCCGCCGCTTCGAGAACTGTGACGTCAGCGCCGCCTTTTTTTAAAAAGTAAGCGCAGGAGAGTCCGGAGATTCCTGCGCCGAGAATGATGATTTTTTTGTGAGTCATTTTTTTTAAAGATAATTTATACAAAATTACGTATAAATCATTTTTAAAACTTTGATAAGATTAGTGCAGCACCATGAGTGGAATTTTTGAAGAATATGCTCCTGATTCAATAATGATATAGTAAAGCCCTGAGCTAAGAGCAGTGGTATTTATAATCTCAGAATAAGAACCCTCTTTTAAAAACCCATCACGTATATATGTTTCGACTCCAAAGGAATTCACAAGCCTGATCTTGGAGTTTCCATCGAATGCAACCTGATATTCGAGCGTAAATTTTTCATTTGCAGGGTTTGGCAACCCGTGAATTGAATAATCACCACCAAATTTCACTTTCCTACCTGTTTCAAAACAAATGCTTTTAAAAAGGCCTGATTCATTATTTGCAAAAGTTGTAAAACAGCTTATATTCGATGAATAACAATACGCAGAATCTAAAAATACAGGGATTTCCTTTCCACTTTTATAATCTTTCGATAAGAAAACCATTGCGGATAGATCAATTTGGGCGCTATCGAAAACCGGATTCCCCTTTCCGGAAAGCGTAATTGCTCCGTTAGAAAAATTATTAATAAAATTCCAATCCCAGTTTTTAAAACCAAGTGGCGAAGAAATGTTTTTAAAGAAATCGATCTCCGAAGGAGAGTAATGCAAAAATAAAATGAGGGAATCGAAACCAGTTTTTGCAGAACTCGAATATGGGGTGCTTTTAGGAGAAATTGAGATAGAAACAGGAATAATGTCGTTTGGCTCTGGAGAGCCTGATGTTTTTAAAAGTGCAATTACAGAATTTGAAGTGATTGTATCGTGAAGCCGAACTGATGCACCTAAAGAATTTGAAATATATACTGAATAATATCCAAAAACAGATTCATCCTGAAGACTACATTCTATTACGATCCTTTCTGAAGTAGATTCTAGTGTTCGCAGAGAAACATTGTTAGAAAGGGCAGTATCAAGCTTCGTTGTAATTACATCTTCTGAACCTTTTGTAATGACAAACTGGTGTTTATTACATGTCCCGTCAACAGTTTCAACTTCAAAAACATTTGCAGGTTTTGATGACTTTTCTAATACTTCAATTGATGTGATATTCCTTGAATCAATACCAAAACCTCCAATAGCATATACTTTGGAATCGATATATTTGCCTTCTGAATCAAATTGCGGAATACTGACCGTGGCAAATGTCAGCCTTTCAACATTGAGTTGTGGAGCGTACGTCACTTCTCCTGTTTTAAAATTGATCCATTCACATGTTCTTGTAAAATTCAGCCCTGGCCCAAGTTCTGTCACACCACCTACACTCAAAACCCGTGTTGAATCCCATTGGATAAATCCATTGCAAACCCTATCAGAGAGAAGTTGTGCGTTAAAAATCGGAAGGAATTTTGAATTATCTTCAAGAAGGATTTGGCGTGAAACACGTGGCGGCTCCTCACCCTCCCCACCACCGGCAAGCAAAATATGATTATTAGAAAGCTTTAAAACTAAAGGGCCAAAGACAGCATTTGGAAGTTTTGAAGATAATTTCCAGGAATTATTCACCAGATCATATTTGTAAATTTCTCCTGTTCTTGTACTATTTAATCCACCTTCCCTACCCGCTCCTGCCAAAATA
>JAZKFS010000025.1:8986-43350 GCA_040386315.1 Bacteroidota bacterium | reverse complement strand
AAACTCCAACTCAGGCCACTACTCAATCTATGCAGGTGATGAAATGATCAATACTAATTTTTTAAAGTATCTGTAGAAGTAAATTTTTTAGAATTATTTGCAAAAAAGCCGGAAACGTAATATTCCCGGCTTTTTCATTGATAGGTCTTTTTTAAAAGAACTCTACCTCACAATTACAAGTTTTGCAGTTGCATTATTGGTAGAATTTTGCATTACGATATGATAGACGCCGTCGGAGAGATCTTTTAAAGAAACCTCATTTATATATCGTCCGGCTTTTGCCGTTCCTTTAAATATCGTTCTGACGCGCTGCCCGAAGCTGTTATATAATTCAAGGGCAAGCATTTCATCGGTATTCGTTTCAAAAGTTATCTCGGCTTTATCATCGCTGACGGGCATTTTACCATTGACCATCAACAGGAACTGACCGGAAATACTTCCTACACGCTTTCCCGCCGAGCAGCTATCATCAAGGATAAATTCACCATTTTTCTGCGTAAAGATCAGCGCGTTATTGCCAAGAGGCGTAATTTTTGAAAAGACAATATTTGTAGAAGCATTTGCTCCAAGCAGGACTTTTGCCTGAACTATGGCTACCGTACCGGATGTAATAACAGAACTGCCGGAAGTTTTTAAAACCACTTCAGCCACTCCCGGCGTGATCTCGGTAACTGACGCCTGATCAAACCCTATTGCCGCATCGCCGGTGCGAACGGACTGTGGCATGAGCAGCATCGGGTCGTAGCTGAATTGAATACTGATCTGGCGGACCGCCGCTTTTTCAAGGGCGAATGAATTAGCTTCGTTTGCAATTGTAATTGGAATTTCAATGATCGAACCGGGAGCGCCGCGAAGGACAGGGAGCGATACAAGCGCTTTTCCCGTTCCTGCCGGATATTGTGCAATTCCTTTTAAAAGAATTGTCTGCTGTCCGAAACACGCTTCAAAAGCTGCTGAATATGAATCGGTATTTTCCTGCACCGGGGCGTATTCAAAAACGACCGTTATTTCCTGTCCCGGAGCCAGTCGCGCCGGAAGCGGGAGAGATGTAGAAACGATTTTAAAAGGCGCTGGCGGATCAATTTTATTTACCGTTACCGAATCAACGCCGGTATTCACAATTGTGGCTGATTGCGTAGGAACAGTTGTATTCGGAGTAACCGTGCCAAAGTCAATTTCAGCTTCTTTAAAAGCAAATTTCAGTGTTGTTTTCCTTCCTTTTAAAAGCACTTTTTCCTTCTGCGGGCATCCGGCAAATTGCACTAAAAGCGAATCATCATACACACCATCAGCAGCCGGAGCAAAAGTAATGTCGAATGGCACTATTCCTTTTACGGATTGTCCGATATTTATACCGCTAATAGTAAATCCTGCCGGAATTATAATATCTTCGATAACTGCCGGGGACGTCGTTGTGATGCTGCTCTGTACGGTTTTAAAATTAATTGCCGAACAGTTTGTAATTGTCTCATATTCCGGAACGCTCTGTATGGAAGGTGCTCCACTGTTACCTTTTAAAAGCAGTTCGATATTTGCCACATCGGGGCATTTATCAGCTTTTAAAAGCACGGTTGACGCGATCTGTCCGGGAGCGGTCGGCGTAAATCGTAGCGTAACTGATTTTGTTTCCTTTGCGCCAAGTGATATAGCTTGTGTTATGGAAAAATTTGCATCAAGCTGCTGTACGGGGATTACCAGCGGGTAATCAGTCGGATTGGTAACATCAATCGTTGTGTCCTTTTCCCGTGTGCAACCTTCCAGGGCTTTAAAATCAACCTCAGCGACTGTGGAAGTAATAGACGGCTGGATGGTATTGGCAATAAGGGAAACGTTCACGCTGCTTGTGCAGACAGTGGAAATATACGGCACATTTAAAATTTTACTGGAAAGCCCCGTAGTAGATGTGTATTCGACGGTAATAGTCAGCGTGTCATTCGGTGCGACGGGTTTTGGGAATGCAGGAGCAATTACTGTAAATGGCGCCGCAACGGTCGGCTGAAGGAAACTCACATCTGTATTTCCACCGTTCACAATTTTGACCGTTTGTGTTATTTTCTGAGGTTCGCAGGAAATAGTAACCGGATATTCAACAGCAGAAGCTATGGCTGCTACGCCGCCCTGGGTTTTCGTACCGAGAAGATTTACCGGGGTTTCAAGCTGATCACATTCAGATTTTATTCTTAATGTAGCATTATTTGTACCGGGGGCAGTGGGCTCAAAATAAAGATCTACATCCTGTGCGCTTTGCGAATTAAGTTTAAAGCTGGTAGGTTGCGCTCTGTATCCGGTTGGAGCAGTAAGCTCTACAAGAATAGGAAGCGAGCTAAGCGTAGAAACAGTAAGTACTATTTTTTTTGATGATTCACACTCGCCGAGCGTACCAAAGTCTATTGTTGTAATATTGCTGGGAATCCCATTGACCTGGAATGTTAAGTTAGGGCTGTTGACATTGATAAAACGCGCGTCCGATGTATCTGTACAGCCTGAATTATCTGTAACAATAACGCTGTATGTACCTGCCTGGTCCGGTAGATATGTGTTTTGTGTAGCTCCTGTGATTACGGTGTTTGACTGATTCAGCCACTGGTATGTATAATCACTGCCGGCAGGTAGGGCTGTAAGCGTTGTTTCGCACGCCTTTACATCATCTGTAAATGTAGCGCCGATCGTACTTTTTGTAACGGTGACTTCTGCTGACTGGTCTGCACAGCCTTCTGTATTATACGCCCGTACCGAATATTTGCCTGGTATTGTCGTGACGTATATCTTATTCGTTGCGCCGGGAATTACTACACCGTCTTTAAGCCATTGATAGGAAGCAGCATTGTCTGGTATTGCAGTAAGTGCAATACTTTGACCTTCACAAAAAACGAAAAATGTACCACCGCCTAAAACCGTCACTTGTGGCGGAGCAGGAAATGCCGGACGTGATACTGTTACTTTTGCAAAATCTGTTTCATTGTATGAGCGGCCACGCGCACTGAATGGAACTACGGTGTTATCCTTATTCTGATCGTCTTTTCCGTAACGATATGGATATAATCGGTATTCGGCAAACTCACCGCACTCAAGTTTAAAAGAAGCTGTGAAATTTTCTGTGTATGTGCTGGAAGTGGCAGGAATTGTATCAACAACTTCTATACTCGGAAATCCCAGAATAGCAACGCCCTTTTTAAAAATATATCCGTCCAGCGGCGGCAACGAAGGAAAGCTTGTTGCTCGAAGTATGACATATCCTTCTACATTCGAGGCATTCGCAAGCGGAGTCCAGTTTAAAGTAATGCCGGTGGGAGAGTATTGATATGTAATTGAATTTGCCGTTGTCCACTCTGGCTCGCGAAGTTCTTCCCAGAATTGATAATTGTTTAAAGGATATTGAGTGTTCTTATTTGGTAAGCCGCGTGTAATATTAGAGCTGGTAACAATCTGTGCTTTTCCGGCGCCGGTATAATCAGCAATTGTTCTTCCAGGAAGGACAGCATTACCCGCACCATTCGGACAGTCTTCGGGAGTATTGATCTTATAGCTGGTGATTAGTATAAAGGAATTTCCCGGAAGTGTTTTATGTGCTAAAGCGTGGATACTCGTTGTGGAATTAGCCCCACGTCTTATCTGAAGAATATCCCCACCCTCAGCAATATTCAATGCAACTTCATCATAGTCACTTCCCGTAGCCGATAAAAATTCATCAAATACTGTCCGGTCATCGCGTGAAACTTCGATATATCCATCTGCAGCGGAAATGTCACGAATCATAGAACTGTTATTTCTATGCCAGATTATAATGATAGTCCCTTCTTTTACATTTTGCCATAGTGGAATATTTTTAAAAGTAACTCCGCCCTGCCAAGTGATCTGACCGACATTATTATCTGTAAACACAAATCCTGCCATACTGGAAATATCACGTGTAACTACGAGCTCAGTCCATTCCTGTGTAAAAGTACTCTCATTAAAGTACTCATTGATAACAATATCCGGTGCAGTCTGCGCCCCGGCTTTTAAAAAGGGGAGTGAAAGTAGAAGAAGCGCGATATATAAAACAGTGGCAAATCTTTTCATGAGGTTCTTTTAAAAATGTTTTAAAAGCTTTTAAAAACAGTTCGTTAGGGTTTTAAAAAAAGAAAAGGACAGTTCTTTTAAAAACTGTCCTTTATCCTTTTTAAAAGTATGTAAAATTACATTCTTTTTAACGAACTATCAAGAATCTCCGCGTAATATTTGCATTATCTGTCTGGAGCGTATAGTAGTACGTTCCTACAGGGATATTTGCAGCATTGATGCTTGATGTATGGCTGCCCGGAGCAAGTTGTCCCAGATTAATTGTCTGAAGAGTCCTACCGAGAACATCGCGAACCACAAGCGTTACATTGCTGAATGATGGGATCGTGAAGCTTACCGACGTTTCATCAGAGAATGGATTCGGGATATTCTGCTCAAGTTTTAAACCCGGAGCGCCTGCATATCCTTCCACGCTGTTCGGGCTGATTACTACAGTAGAAGTACCTGACGTAACTTCACCGCAATCACCGGTAACGCGTACAGTATATTCGCCTGCATCTGCCTGCGTTGTTACTGTTTTCGTGTATGTAGCAGATGTTGCTCCCGGAATTACCACACCGTTTTTAAACCACTGATAGGTAAGCGTGCCGCTGCCTGTAGCCTGAACTGTAAGCGTGAGTGGAACTCCTGCTGTAATATTCACCTGGTTTGACGGCTGTGTAGTGATGATGGTCGCTGCTTTAGCTGCTACACTAAATGTCGATGACTGTACACCGCAACCTGAAATTAATAAAACATATTGTCCTGCTTGTGCATTCGGAACTGTAATGGTAAAATTTGTTACAGATGTCAATGTATCACTGATTGTAACACTACCTGCATTGAGTGAATATCTAAAGCTGCTCGGCTGAGACAGAGGATAATTTAAGCGTAAGGTATCACCAGCACAAATTGTCTGATCGGATATTGTAACCGTTACTTTGTTATTCACTGATCCTACTCTATAGACAGCTGTATCAGAATTGCCAGTAAGAGGATCACGGACTACAAATCTATAGATGCCTGTATCACTAATAGAAAAATTATTAATGAGCAACACGCTTACTATAACTGTAGTGTCACCTATCATTCTTTGCCCTGCTGAAATATAGGTATTATCATGATACCACTCATATATTAGTGCATTATTGCTTGGGAAGGCAAGACTTTCAGGAGAGACTGTCACACGTGAACTGAGCATAAATGTACTACCATTGCATGGAATCTTATCACTGGCTATGATATCACCAGCAATAAGATTTACAATTGAAACCCGAGCTGCGTTTGATGTCGCGCTGCCACATAATCCTGTTGCCGTTACGGTATAGGTTTCGTCAATTTCAGTCTGCTGTACGTTACGGATAGTAAGCACAGATGAAGTTGTTCCGCTGTATTTTGCATTATCGCTCAGGATCTGAGTTCCGCGGCGCCATTGATAGGTGACAGGTTCAGTAGCCTCAAATCCGGCTGTCAGGGTAACGGTTCCACCTGCTATAGTCTTTTGATTTTCAGGTTGCTCGACCACGCGTGTAGGACGAATAACTGAAATTATAAAATTATCCGATACAACACTTGGGCACGGGCTGGAACCTGAAACAACTATACGGTATGTTCCTGCATTGCTTTGCTGGGTATTCTGAATAGTATATTGTGCCCCGGTAGCGCCAGTGACATTTGAAAATCCTCCCTGGGCATTCGGATCTTCTTTTTGTAACTGATATGTTACGCCTGTGCCCTGAGCAACCAGCCCAATAGTTACTGAGCTGCCTTCGCATACATTAGCCGATACGGGCTGGCGGGTAATTACTACCGGACTGCTGATAGAGAATACTCCGCTTGTATCGCCAACAGTTGTATCCTGTGTGCTGATTACACGGAAAGAATATTGAGTACCGGCCACCTGAAGCGCTGTGGGCACAGAGAATACAGAGTCCATTCCGGAGCGGCGTCCTAGTTCCTGGTATGTACGTCCGCCGTTATTAGAAACCTGAATAGAAACACTATCTATACCTTGCGCGTAGTATTCAAGATCAAGCGGAGCCAGAGAGCAGACGTTCGCTGAATCTGGATAGATAAGGACAACCTGTGGCGTTTCCAGGTAAATGGGGTTTGCATCGCCACCGGCAGGATTAACAGTTCTGACACCATGCCAGGTACCATCACTATCAGTACGTATTGTAACGATGGAGTTATTATACGAACGCTCTTCAATACGGCGAACTCCGTTTGGCAAGGTGTTCGGTAAAATTGTGGCCCATGAGGTAGGAACACCATCAAGCGCTGCATAATAGAGTGCTGTTGCACCGATCTCAACACCGTCTTCCTGTACAATAGCTGTTGAAATTGGCGCGCCAGTACCAGCTTCATTATCATAAAGTAATACAAAATTTTTCGGAGTAAGAAGGCTCATTTTATCAGCTACGCCTGTAGCTGTTGTAGGAGTTGTCCCAAAGTCAATTGCTTTTGAAGTTGCCGTGCTAAGATAACGTGCTATCTGAACTCCAGTGCTATCACCAAGGGAAAGTATCCACTGAACATTTGTTCCAACGTTAAATGCTGCGTTTGTTGTTGGTGTAAGATTAAGCCATACTAACATTGACCGCTGATTAGCAGCTGTTTTAAAAGTTGAATATCCGCCGGTAGCATTTAGCTGGCGAAGAGTCGAATAGACATATGTTTGAGTGGTTGCATTATAATGCATATTATTACCGCCGCCAATACTCGCTGAAGACGTAGCAGGGCCTGCTGCTCCTGAGAAATAGCGATAGGTCGTATTCGGTTGAAGACTATCAAGGCGTATCAATGCAAATGCAGGGACACGATTGATACTACCACCCGACTTGATATACTGCGGAATAACCACGTCATTAAAGATCGGTGTTTGAGTAATAGTAATGCTGCTGCTCACTACACTCGTCAGAGTGCCTGAAGAAGCACGTAATGTAAATGTACCTGGAGTAGCAAACGAAATGTTTGCCGTGTCATTAAAAAGAGCAACTCCACGGAAAGCTGTGCGAGTAAGGTTTCCCTGAAGTCCTGTGCCGGTTGCCTGTGAAAGTGTTACAGAGTTACTGTATGTGGTATCTATAGTCCCGTCAGGTTTACGTGCTTCTACAGTAAAATTACTAATACGAAAACCGGTATACCCTGTTGCCGGAAAATTAACGAAAGCAAGCTGTGTAGCGCCCTGCTGAACATTAAAAAGTGCGCTTGTTCCTGCTGTCAGCGCATCACCGCTTGTTCGCGTAGCAGTTACGCTTACTCCAGTTTGAACAGTATTATAAGTGACATTATTGAAAACTATCTGGCTTTGTCCTGCCGGGATCGTACCGGTAAGTGTTCCACCAAGAGTTCCTGTTCCGGTTGCCAGCGACAATGTTACATTTGTAGCCGCAGTAACATTTTTCGGAGAATTTGAAGCATCCTGCGCTGTCACAGTAATACTAAACGGAGATACATTAGAAGGGGAGACAGGGCTAATAGCTGTAACTGCTAATTTTGTCGGAGAGCCGACAGATGCCTGGCTTGTAACGCTGATGTCATCTACACTAAGTGATGGGCGAGTACCCGATCCTGATACATAGTAATATTTCCAGCGAAGCTGCACTACTGCCTGATTTTCTGCCGCAACAGGCAGTGTCACCGGGCCAAATACTGCCGAATTACCGGTTGTTGATCCCACGTATTCTACAGGAGTGCCGGCATTTAGCACATCAGTAAATGCTCCTGTCGTGCCTACGCGATACTGAAGGCGAATTCTGTAATCACGCGCTCCTGCCAAAACAGTTGCACCTGTCCAGGTTACCCGTACATTTGTCCTGCCTGTCGTATTTAAACCCAGTACAGCCGCTCCCTGAAAGCCGCTTGTACCTGTATTCGTGAAAGAAAATCCATTAGCGCCAAGTGCGTTTACCCGGCTTCCTGAAGTTCCGTTGAAAGTTCCTGTATAATCGCCGGTAGTTTCCGTTGTTAGAAAGGGATCCTGAACCCCGATAATATGGAACGCCAGATTTGGCTCCGTATTGGTAGTCGTGGCATTGAATGACGTTAGGGAATAATTTCCCGAGGCCAGCGAATATGGCGTTGGATTGCTCTGCGCAAATACTGAAAGCACTGAAAGCCCCCAGCATATTGCTAAAGCAAATGTAGATCGTAATTGTCGCATCATGATGATGTGCTCCAAAAAAAAGGTTTTAAAAACATATATCTTAAAAAAAAGTATCTGCAAAGTATGTATCACTGTATTTTCTTTTAAAACATTTTTAAAAGAAAGGTTCTTTCTATCAGCCTCAAAATTACGGAATTTATTGGTGATACGTAATTCCCCCTGAAAGCCGGAATTGATATAAAAGTAGTTTTCTGCTGTAAGTCGCTGCTTTTAAAAGTATTAATGCTTTTGCAGGAACGCTTTTTTCCTTTTAAAAAATTCCCTGTTATCTTTTTTTAACGCTAATACAAAAAAAAGGAATCTCACATATTGTGAGATTCCTTTTAAAACATTTCTTTTAAAACTATTTAGCAATTACCACAGGAATTACCTGAGTCGCCGCTCCTTTCTGAATATGCAGGTAATACGCACCTGATGAAAGTGATCCTAAGGAAAGGCGGCGAACCTGAATTCCCTCTGCAAAATTGCCATTTAAAATTTCTTCTACCTGAGTACCAAGGACATTAACAAGGGAAATTTTTACATTGCCTGGTGTAGTCTGGGCAAACTCGATCATCCCGTTGTTAATCCGGCAGGTAAAATCATTGCTGCTTTTAAAATCTTCAACCGATGTTCCTGTACCCGTTACATAAAAGCGCGCTGTTACCGGGAGGTGATCTGAAACTCTGGAAGTGTATGAAGTAAGATGATCTCTCGGATCTTCGATCACGACCCGGTAAAAGTCTTGACTCAATTCATTTGAAAAAATGATATTATCAATTGTGCCGCCTTCAAAACGCACATACGTTGAAACATTCTGTTCGCTGAGAGTTTTGGTGGCTACTGTATAATTTGCAACATCATCCGTAAAGACTTTATATGGGGATGGTAGAAATTTTGCAGTGTCCGCTGGATTTTTCACAACAGAACGGGTAACATCATCATTAAAGTCACCAAGAACAATCACATTTTTGTCCGAATAAAAGCTATTCAGATAATCATAAAATGTTTTTGCATCATCTTCGCGGCGTTTCCTGTCCTCAACTTCGGTACCTTGTCCGGTTGCTTTCCCGTGAATGACGAAAGCGGAAAAATTCTGCTTAATGCCATTGATCGTGGCGCGGAAATCAAGGCGGAAAGGAAATCGCCCGTTGCCCCATGCCTGCGAACCGCCATTGACGGCAAGGCCGCTGCTGATAGTGTCAATAACATTTTTATTATAAAGAAACCCTGTTTTCTGGTCCTGATCAATTTCTTTTGCCAGGATACCACCGTATCCAAGTGTGTCGCGCAAACGGTTAAAATAAGATTCTCCGGCAATTTCCTGTAACGCATACAGATCAGACTGAAGGGAATCTTTCATTTCCGCAGCGATCAGTTTGTACTGGCTTTCTTTATTTGCTATTCCCTGAGCTGTATCAGTCCCACCAAACCAGTAAAGATTCCACGTCGTCACGTCCAGAGTACGAGATTTACTTACCGTATCTATCTCAACCTGGATTGACAGATCTTTTGCAAAACGCGGTAATATCTGGTAATTACCACGAAACTGCGAGATCACACCAATAAAATCGATCTTTCCGGTTGGAATAGCAACCGGATTTGCTAAATCAGCTAAGTTCGTACTGCCATCAATACGCACGTCAAGGGTTTGATTAAAAGCGTTTTTAATCTGGTATGTGGTCTCACCCTGAAAAATCCCTGTCTGCACAAAAGTTACACCGGTCAACTTTACCAATTCCCCTTCAGTACTTTCACTAATAGTGGCTAGGCTATTAATGGTGCGTGGTATTACTTCTTTATTGGCATTAGGAACAACCGTAAAACTGAGGTCGCCGCTTAGTTGAGTAAGTCCAGTTCTTGGCTGACCTGTTGTTGCCTGAAATTCCGTTAGTGTTCCATTTTCTACAATGACTGAATCGCCGATTGCGATACCTTTAGAGAACTGAGAGTTAAAAACTGCAATTCCGCCTGAGGCATCCTGAATATATGCCGGCCCGTTAAACTGATTAGCCACGGTTACTCGCCCGGTGATCTTTGTTACAATTGACCCTAAATCCTGTTGCTTTGCCTCGGCGATGCTTTTCAGTTGGGCTGATGCATCACTTGAAGCAAAAGCCGCTACCATTATTGCCGCCGGTACCAGCTTTTTAAAAGTAAATATTGTTTTCATGAAAAACTCCATATATGATAAAAATTTTAAAATATCGAATGTAAAATGATAATCTTTTTAAAAGATTTTTAAAAGATTTGATCTGTAATCTATAATTTTGGATGCTCTGTAATTTTAATTTTTAAACCGCCTCCAGAGCTTTGAATATCATCGAATGTATAGAGCGTATAGCTTTTTCCATTTTCAAAATTGAAATTCTCAATTTGTCCGGCGATGGTTTCCAGTATTATGTCTTTTATTACTATGGTTTGAATGCCCTGTGGGATTTCTGCATACTGCGAGGCTATTTCACTTGGATAAAAAATAGGGAAGACCGATTGTAAAGAATCTCCTACTTTTAAAAACACTCCTGCTCCTGCCACGCTATTAGCAAAATGGACAAACCGGATTTTCGCTTTTCCTGCTGCCGGCGCAATTCTCAGGCTATCGACAAGTGGGAGATAATCAAGCCGCGCCGCTGTTCCATAAAGAAGAATTGTGTAATAACCGCCTTCACCAAATGTATAACGCGTTGGCAACCCGACCGATTTCCCATTAGCAAAAACCTTGATTTCCTGGCTGCTTCCCGCACTAACATTTTTATAACCGGAAAATTCACCAAAGGGAAGCGAAGGCAAAACGTCAACTCCGCCTGCTGATACTGTCATATTCTTAATGGCCGAATCCAGATTGACAAACTGAACATTTGCTGTTTTTAAAGGCGCTTGTAAAACATCTTCATCGCAGCTGCTTAAAAAAAACGCGCAGCAAAAAACAGGAAAAACTATTTTTAAAAGAATATTCATGAGCTTAGGAAAAAAATATCATTGTTACGTTGGTTTTTAAAAGAAATCCTTTAAAAACTTTTAAAAGTTATATCGCAAGCCAAGCTGTATTCTCCAGCGCGAATAAAATGTATCAGCTGTCAGGAATTCTGCCGGATCGGCAAATGTCAGTCGGGCGCGTTTCTGCTCATCATACCCACGCCAGCCGACAACGCCCGTATTGGTAAATTGCATATACTTTTGAATTCCCCAGTCGGGATTTAAAAGATTCAAAAGATTCTGCACATCAAGCGTAAATTCAATGTTCTGCTTTTCAAAGGAAGGGAAGCTCTGCGCAATTCGCAGATCGAGCTGATTGATCCATGGCGCTCGTGCTGAATTCCGCTCTACAATCCGTCCGCGGAAATCTTTTAAAGCATCGTTATTATCAATGTACTGCATGAACTGCTCCCAGATCTCTTCCGATGTGCGCAAATCCGTGCTGCCGTCAGTTTCCATCAGGATCTTTGTATTGAAATCTTCACGGTTCGGCACATAGATCAGGTCATTGAATGTAGTACCGTCACCATTTGCATCATTTCCGCTTCCGCGACCGTAAGTCAGGCTGTATGGCCTGCCGGAATTTCCTGAATAATAAATCCCAAACGTTGTAGGGAATTCTTTAAAAACATCCAGCCGGTAGGAGAGATTAGCCAGGATTCGGTGCGTAACGTCAAAGTTTGAGCGCCCGATAGCTGTATTATTCGGGTCTGAAACGCTTGTTCCTTCCCACTGGCTTCTGGCAGTTGCACTTGTTGCGGCATTGATGTCATACGCTGCTGAATTCGTATAAGCAAGCGTAGCTGCTAATCCTTTTAAAAACGGATTTTTCGGGCTGAGAACCAACTGACTTAAAACCGAGTACTGATAGCCTTCACTACGGCTTTTTAAAAGGATCACATCGGTAAATTCAGTTGCATTCCGTACACCGTTGGTCGTCGTAGCACCGCGATAGAGAGGCCGCCCGTCCAAAGGAGAAAAAGCCATTTCCTCATTGCGGCGCATATTGAGATTCTGGTAATCCACCTGATTCAACTGCTTGCTGTACATTCCTTCCAGAGTTGCGGTGATTCCCGGCGTAATTTCAAAATCTACGCCCATCGTACTGCGCCATACCTGCGGCATCGTGAAGTTCTGATCTGTAATGCTGATAGCTGCTGTCGCAACCGGAGCACCCGGGAAAAATCCGTCGCCCGGACGCGGGGGATTATTCGGGTCAAAATTTTCAAAAACCAGAGGCTGCCCTGTTACCGGATCCATGATCGCCGATTGTGAACTTCTCGAACCCAACTGCGCATTGAATATATCAACACCGGTATTGCTGTATTGATTAGAGATCCACACTGCTGCTACGCGACCTGTGAATAGTCCCGTACCGCCGCGAAGCTGAAATGTCCTGTCTCCGCTTATATCCCAGTTAAATCCAACACGCGGAGCCCAGAGAATATCACTATCAGGTAATCTCGATGTAGAAAGTCCGCTTTTAATTTCTATGCGTAATGATTTTAAAGAATCAGGCAGAGCTGCGTAAAGTGTCGCGAGCGAGTCGAACCTGCGGCTAAAAAGCTCATTATTGCTTGGTTCGTCAAAATACACCGGTACATCAGCACGAAGCCCAAGATTCAAACGAAAGTCTTTAAAAATATTCCAGTCATCCTGAATATATAGCCCATTTTGCATCATACTCCATTTTGCACGCGGGTTAGGATCACCACCTGTTATGGCGAGATTTGCATAATTCACTTCATAATATCGCGGCGTTTTTGCGCGAAATGCCTCTATGTCTGCAAATTCATAGTAGCCGAACGCATTAGGAATAAAGAGATTATTAAATCGGTAAATCTCAGTATGTGTACCAATGGTGACCGTATGATCGCCAAAGAACATTGTCAAATCATCGGTTATAGCAATTTGATCCTGATCCAGAGTATTCTTCTGCGAATTTCTTTCAGGGCCTAATCCCACGAACTGGCTTCCTGAACTAACAGCAATAGACATCGTCGGAAATTGCTCTGCCTGTAAGCGACGTTCGTCCCCGGTAGATGTATAGGCAATACGAAACTCGTTAGAAATATCCGTGCTTAAAAGACTATTTAATTGTAAGACCGTCGAATTATTCAAACTTCCAAACTCATTCCACTGGCTGCTGAGTGAATAATTCTGGTTACTACGATTGACATTCCTATCCTGAAAAGCATCGGTGAAATTATGGCGTATCTGTAAGCGGTGAAGGTCTGAGATATTCCAGTCAAGACGCGCAATAATATTCGTTGAATTATTTCTAACCACAAACAGGTCAGCGGTTCCTGCATCATAACTGTATGTAGTACGAGCTACATTAATTATATCATCAAGCTCACTTTTTGAAGCAGGAAAATTTACCAGTGAGTTAGGATCATTCAAGCCCACATCAAGTGGGTTCCGACGTTGGCGGCGCTCTGCTGTGAGGTGAAAAAATAATTCGTTTTCAATGATCGGCCCGCCAATACGCCCGCCAAACTGAACATCCGAAAAATCTGAATATTTTAAACGGTTTGCGTCAGGGCTCAGTCCGACCAAATCCTGATTTCGCCCAAATGTAAATACTGAACCCGTAAATTTATTCGTTCCGCTACGAGTGATCGCATTGATGATTCCACCCGTAAAGCCGCTCTGCCGCACGTCATACGGTGAGATTGAAACCTGCAACTCCTGGATAGCGTCAAGCGAAATAAAGTTAGAATTTGCCTGGCTGCCTGCCGTTCCCGAGCTGCCAATCCCGAACATGTCGTTGGCAACCGCACCATCAATCTGGAAATTATTAAACCGTGTATTCTGTCCGCCGATGCTGATTCCTGCAAGGCCGTCACTATTCGATGAATTCGCCTCGGTTGCTAATGGATTTACACGTGCAATATCGCCAATGCTGCGATTAATGGTTGGCGCTGCGGCAATTTCAGCTTCTGAAATAGTTGAGCCGGAGCCGGTTTTAGAAGAATTTAAAATTGTAGATTTTTCGGCCGTTATGACTACTTCTTCAGTAGTGGTAACTTCTTCTTTTAAAGAAAAGCTAACTTCAACATCCTGCCCAAGTCCAACATTAATATTTTCCTTCGACTGCGTTTTAAAACCTATAAACGAAGCTGTTACTGTATATGGCCCACCAACGCGCATTCCGCGGATATTATACTGCCCATTGCTGCGGACGATCGCTCCGAATTTTGTGCCCGACGGCTGGTGAATCGCAATGACGGTCGCGCCGACAAGATTTCCCGTAGCGGAAGTAACTGCGCCGTGCATCGAACCCGTCGTAACGCCTTGTGCCAAAAGGGAAGAAGAAGCTGTGATGAAAAGCAGGAAAAGGAAAATTCGCTTCATGTCGTGGAGATGGTTTTAAAAATAGAACGGCTTTAAAAAGAATCCAAAATTAGGAAATTCTTTCGAGCTGTGGAAATAGGATTTCGTAATACGGTTTTTTAAAACATTGTTTTTAAAAAGGTTGTAAATTTTTAAAAACAAAAAAGCCGGCTTTTTTAAAAACCGGCTTAAAAAAAATCTTTTTAAAAAATTTACACCTGTAAAACCCCGCTTTTCCACTCTTTAATGTCATCATTGTGCGAGGCAACGGCAATCCCGCGCGAAATCACATCCCGTGTGTCAAGCGGCGAAATAATCCCGTCCACCCACAGTCGAGCGGCAGCGTATTCCGGCGTGGTTTGTTCGTTGTAGCGCTCCTGGATTTCGCGCAGCATTTCTTTCTGTTGGTCTTCCGTCAGTTTTTTTCCTGTGCGCTCTAAGCTTGCAACTTTGATTGTCAATAAAGTTTTTGATGCTTGTGCGCCGCCCATAACGGCAATCTGTGATGTCGGATATGCATAAATTAAACGTGGGTCGTACGCTTTTCCGCACATTGCATAATTGCCCGCGCCGTAGCTATTTCCTACAATGAACGTGAATTTCGGCACAACGGAATTTGAAAC
Source organism: Bacteroidota bacterium (assembly GCA_040386315.1). GTDB lineage: Bacteria > Bacteroidota > Ignavibacteria > Kapaibacteriales > DASPKH01 > DASPKH01. The sequence goes on along the minus strand of JAZKFS010000025.1, from coordinate 28,227 downwards.
TGCATTTACCATTTTCGCGCCGTCTTTAATAATTCCCCCTTGTTCTGCGCGCGTTCCAACCATAAATCCCGTTACGTCCTGCAAAAAAACCAATGGAATTAACCGCTGATTACAATTCTGAATAAATCGCGCCGCTTTATCAGCGCTTTCGGAATAGATCACACCGCCAACCTGCATTTCACCTTTACCGGATTTCACGATACTTCGGTTATTCGCCACAATTCCCACTGCCCAGCCGTCAATTCGTGCGTAACCGCAAATAATCGTTTTGCCATAATCTGCTTTATATTCATCAAATTCTGAATTATCAATGATGCGCGCGAGATATTGATACGTGTCGTACGGCTTCGCGCGGTCAGCCGGGATAATTCCCCAAATTTCGTCTTCGTCAAATTTGGGCTGCTGTGGAGTTTCGCGCGAAAAAAGATCTTTCATGCCTTTTAAAGGCGAGAATTTTTCAACAAGCGAGCGAACCGTTTGTAAAGCTTCCTCGTCAGATTCCACTTTGTAATCAATCACGCCGCTGACAGTCGCGTGCATTGTTGCGCCGCCGAGTGGTTCAATTCCTGTTTTTTCGCCAACAGCCGCTTCTACGAGCGCCGGGCCTGCAAGAAAGACACTACCCGTTCCGTTCACGATAATCGCTTCATCGCTCATGATCGGCAGATACGCGCCGCCCGCCACACACGGCCCCATGATCGCCGCGATCTGCGGAACGCCCATCGCCGACAGCATTGCATTATTGCGGAATTGCCGCCCGAAATGCTCTTTATCAGGAAAAATTTCGTCCTGCATCGGCAGAAAAACGCCTGCCGAATCCACAAGGTAGATCACCGGGATTTTATTCTCCAGCGCAATTTCCTGCGCCCGCATGTTTTTCTTCGCCGTCATCGGAAACCACGCGCCGGCTTTCACTGTCGCGTCATTTGCCACGATCACGCACTCGCGCCCGTGAATAATCCCGATTCCCGTTACAACGCCCGCCGACGGACAGCCGCCTTGTTCGGCGTACATTCCATCAGCCGTGAAAAGCCCGATTTCCAGGAATTTTGAACCGTCATCGGTCAGCATTTTGATACGTTCGCGCGCGGTCATTTTGCCTTTGGCTTTGTGCTTTTCAATTGCGCCTTTGCCGCCGCCGAGCTTGATTTTATCGGCCTTTCCATTGATCGAGCGGAAGAGCTGCTTATTGGAATCGTAGTTTTTTTCAAATTGTGCGTCGCGCGTGATTTCCGAACCGATGATTTTCGACATGCGTGTTTCTTTTAAAAGATGGATTGGGCTTTACAATGTTTTTTAAAAAGAGAAGTGCAAATTTATGAATTATCCGCGAATCGTTTTAAAAAGCTTTCTGTAACTTTGCTTTTCTTTTAAAAAACGTTTGTAAAAAGTTTTAAAAATGCTGCTAAGTTTCACCATAATTCTCCTTCACCTCGCCGTCGGCGAACTCATTTCGCACGTTTTAAAAATCCCGATTCCGGGAAACATTTTCGGAATGCTGCTGCTTTTTCTCTCACTTTTAAAAGGCGTTGTAAAAATTGAAACTCTGCAACCAGCCGTTGATTTCCTCACGAAAAATATGTCTCTGTTTTTTGTTCCGGCTGGAGTCGGGCTAATATTGTACGGCACACTTTTAAAAGAATCGTGGCATATCATTGTGCTTTCGAGTGTTATCAGTACGCTTTTGGTTTTGGCGGTTGTGGCAATTCTTCACGAAAAATTGGAAACCGAATAATGAACGAGTTTTTAAAAACACCCCTTATTTCAATTCTTATCACGCTCGGTATTTATGTATTTGCGCAAAAACTATTCCTGCGTTTTAAAAGCCCGTTTTTAAACCCGGTTTTGCTTTCAATTTGCACGCTTATTTTCTTTTTAAAAATAAGCGGGATCGAATACGCGGAATATATAGAAGGAGGGAAGTTCATTTCGTTTTTGTTAAGTCCTGCGGTTGTTGCGCTTGGAGCAGTTTTGTATTCTCAGCGAAGCGAAATTTTTAAAAAGCGGAAAGCGATTTTGATTTCCGTTATTGCAGGAAGTTGTGTAGGAATTATGAGTGCGGCGGGAATTGCAATCCTTTTAAAAGCGAATCCACAGATTGTGGCAACGCTTGCACCTAAATCTGTAACTGCTCCGATCGCTATTGAAATTTCACGAATGACGAGTGGAATTCCCTCGCTGACAGCGGCGATCTGTATAGCTGTTGGAGTTTTTGGAGCGGTCGTAGGACCAATGTTTTTAAAACTTTTAAAAATAAAAAGTGGGGCAGCGTGGGGATTTGCAATGGGCGCGGCAGCTCATGGGATAGGAACGGCTCGTGCGTTGGAAGAAGGAGAATTAGAGGGTGCGGCGGCTGGTTTGGCAATTGGGCTGAATGGAATTCTCACGGCAATTCTCACACCGATTCTTTTAAAACTTTTCGGGATTTTTTAAAAGGTTTTTTACCACGAAGGCACGGAGACACGAAGTTTTTTAAAAAAATGAAAAGGCGTGCAGAAGGATTTCCACACGCCTTTAAAAGCAAAAGTTTTTTAAAACCTTTTAAAAGATTATCTTACTACAATAAATGAACGCTGATCTGCTGCACCGCCGATCATCAGGCGATAGAAATACGTTCCGGCAGGAAGATTTGCAACATTGACATTTGCTGTCTGAGCGCCGACGCCGATTGTGCCATTGATGATTGTCTGGCGTTCTGTTCCCATCGCATCATAGATTTTTAAAACCACGAACTGGTCGGCTTTTAAAGAGAATGGAATTATCATTGTGCTTTGTGCCGGATTTGGAGAGTTAATTCCAAGTGATCCGACAGAAGCCGGAAGTTCTGTTACAGATTCAGGTTCGCCGGAGAATTGGTAAGAACCTTTATAAACACTGCTATTGCGCACTCCAAAAAGTATTTCAGTCGTGCCGTCAGTGCCATTCATAGTTGTTTTTGTAGTGGTAAGAGCGGTAATATCAAGATTTGCTGTTCCTGCAATCTGTGTAAATGACGCTGCTTTTGAACCAAGTGCATACGCACCGGCAGTAGTACCGGCAATAATATTTCCTGCTGCATCTACTGCAACAGAAGTTACCGTCTTACCCTCAAGTCCGGCTGTAACCTGCTCAAAAACTCCATCAGCACCTAAACGGAATACTCCGTTTGCAGTCGCTGCTGCGGTAATATTTGCCTGAGATGAAGATGCTACATCAATGATGCCGGTCAGAACGCCGGAGTTTGGCACTTCAGCAAAGGTGCTTCCATCAGTGGAAACAAAAAGTGCTGTGGCTGTTTTAACAAGTAATGTCCCTGTGGCGCCGATAGTGATGGATTGTACCGCCGAATTTGCAATTCCTGAGGCTACTTTTACAAATTGTTTTGAATTCCCTTCCATGCGGAAAAGCCCGTCTGATGTACCTGCGTAGATACTCCCGGTAGAAGTAACTGCCGCTGACGTGACCCCAAGCAGAACCGGCATTGTATCAATACGCGTAATCGAGTTGCCATCTTCCTTTATCGTGAAAATTCCGTTATTACGGGTAGCTACCACAGCGAAACCCTGGGAAGTGGTTGCAATAGAAGTAATGCTGCTGTCGGAGGCATTTAATTTCAGGTCTTCCCACGTCTGTCCATCATCTTTTGAAATAAACAGCCCGCTTGTAGTACTTGCTGCATATACGATTCTTGAGTTTTGAAGCGGAGTAATTCTTGAAATTGTCAGCACAGGCAGCCCAACACGCGTATAGCTGCTACCATCGCTGGTCGAACGGAAAATACCATCCGTTTTTGTACCAACGAAAACCTGGGAATTATTACTTACTGCCAGGGCAAGGACATTTACATCGGTCAGTCCTGTATTAAGGGCTGTAAAAGTTTCACCCAGCGCATCGGATTTATAAACGCCGTTCCCTTCAGAAGCCAGGTAAATACGATTATCCGCACCAATAATAATAGATGTGAATGTGCCATTATCAAAACCAACTGAGGTTAATTGCTGCCAAACCGGAATATCGGTAGAAAGTGTAGAAATTCCTTTATTTTCAAATGAAGCGTAAATTTTTCCGGCTGCATCCACTGCAATTGCCCTCACCGGATAATTTTCCGCTGCACCATTCTGTGGTAGCTCGGTAAAAGCAGGAGTAGCTACAGTAGAGATGAAAATTTTACCGGACTCAGTGCCTGCGATCACATTTCCGAGCGCTGCCACTTCAATTGCTGTAATTGCGGAAGTAATACCATTCATTTGGGTAAACGTAGTGCCATTATCCGTTGATTTAAAAACACCGCTTTTGGTTCCTGCATATACATTGCTGCCGGATGTTTTTATTACAGTTATATAATTACTCGCGATTCCACTCACACCTGCAAAACTTGTTCCATTATTGTCTGAGTGTAGCAACCCCTGCGTAGCCGTACCAATATAAATATTCCCTGTAGCCCCGATCGCAGTAGAAGTGATAATATTATCATTTATACCATTACTGATACGCGTCCACGTCTGCCCATTATCTGTAGAGCGAAAAGCTCCGCCACCATTTGTGCCTGCTACAATTGACCCGGTAGCCGAAGCGCTGATCGCCGTGACCATCCCGCCATTAGGCCCGCCTGACTGAGTGAATACCTGGGCATATGATAGTTGCGCCACCATTAAAAGCGCCACCGAAAAAAGTAAACTTAAACGTTTCATATAATACCTTTATAAAGAATTAAAATAACTATTTGCTTAAATAATAAAGAATCTTAGAAATATACCTTGTCAGTAAAATCATTGTTCCGCATTCGATCCACCACTTTTACATCAATAATTACATATTTCAGGTGAGAATAAGGCTAACTTTGGCAAACGGTTTTAAAAGGAATTATTGTAAATATAACGAAAAAAGCCCTGCGGGAAATTCCCACAGGGCCTGAACTCTTTTTTTTAACTATAATAGTGCTATTTTCCCGGGTTTGGGTTCGTAGCTGCCGGCGCTTGCTGCGGCTGTGTTCCCTGGGCCGGAGCTGTTTGTACAGGTGCTTGCTGCGAAGGCATCGGAAGCGCTGCAGGCATCGGCACTTTTGCACCAGTTGTCACCGGTGCACGTTCTTCAGTTCCGCGCGGAAGAAGTAATTTATTAGTAACTATAGTCAGCACAAAAATTGCTATAGCAAGGCCAATCGTTGATTTTACAAGAAAATCTGCCGTACGGCGCGTACCAAACATATTGCCAAGCTCGCCGCCCGCTCCGCCAAATCCGCCGCCGAGGCCGCCTTTACCAGGCTGGATCATAACAGCTAATATTAACAATAAACCCAAAAGGCAAATCAAAACCACCATTACTGCAAACATCGTATCGCTCCTGAAATTAGCATCTAAAAATAAAGCTCCAAAGATAACGATAATTCTGCTCTAATCAAAAAAAAATCCTTCGTTGATTTTAAACGTTTTAAAAGCCATCTTTGTAATTAAAATCTTTTAAAAAACTTACCTTATATGATAACAAATCTTTTTAAAAATAAAACCGTCTGGATCACCGGCGCAAGCCGCGGAATTGGCGCAGCACTTGCGCACGAATTCGACAAAAATGGCGCAATCGTCATTCTCAGCTCACGCTCAGAAGAATCACTTTTAAAACTCCAATCCCAAAATTCATTTAAAAACTCGGACATTATTCCATGCGATGTTGTGAACGAAGGTGAAGTTTTAAAAGCTCATGCTGAAATTATTTCCCGTTTTGAAAACGTTGACATTCTCATCAATAACGCCGGAACTGCCACTTTTAAACCAATCTGGGAAACGACGACGGAAGAATTTGACGCGCAGATAGCCGTCAACTTACGCGGCACGTTTCTTTGTTCTAAAGCTGTTCTTCCGAGGATGATAGAGCGCAAAAGCGGCGCGATTGTGAATATCAATTCCGTCGCGGCTGTCAATTCTTTTAAAAACTGTTCGGCGTATGGCGCGTCGAAAGCCGGAGCTTTGGCGTTGAGCCGTTCGATGCGGGAAGAGGTGCGGGAATTTGGTATAAAAATAATTGATATGCTTGTCGGCGCTACGGAAACCGATATTTGGGGCGATGATATGCGCGCCGAAGCCGGACACCGCATGATGCAGCCCGAAGATATTGCGCAGACAATCGTCAATGCTTTAAAAATGTCTGAGCGTGCGATGATTGAGGAAATTCTTTTAAAACCGCAACTTGGTAATTTGTAATTCTTTTAAAAATGGATAATCAGTCGGAAAATATAGATAATTCGGCAGCAGAAGAACGGCATAAATACGACCTTGAGCAGCAGAAACTCTCACTTTCGCTGCAGGAGAAACTCGCGTCGCTGCCCGGAAAACCCGGCGTGTACCAGTTTAAAAACGACGAAGGCAAAATCATTTATGTCGGGAAGGCAAAGTCGCTTAAGAGCCGCGTGCGCTCGTACTTTCAGCATGGCCGCCCCGTTGATGCGAAGACGAAGGCGCTCGTGCGGAAAATCGCCGATGTGGACGTCATCGTTGTGGACACGGAAGCCGAAGCGCTCATCCTTGAAAACAACCTCATTAAGGAAAATAAGCCGCGCTATAACGTGCTTTTAAAAGATGATAAAACCTATCCGTACGTGCGCGTGACGAACGAGCCATTCCCGCGCATTTTCCCGACGCGGCGCGTGATTCGCGATGGCAGTAAGTATTTCGGGCCGTACGCCGAGGGCAAGCACATCCGCTATGTGATGAAAACGATTCGCTCGATTTTCCCGATTCGCAGCTGCGATTACGATATCAATGCCGAAACGATTGCCAAACACAAATACCGCGTATGCCTCGATTTTCATATCGGCAAGTGCGAAGGTCCGTGCGAGGGACTCGTGCCGCGCGAACATTATAACGAATATATCCGCCAGGCGATGCAGTTTTTGAATGGGCGTACGAACGACGTGGAGCGCGCCATGATTGAGCAGATGGGGCGGCTCGCCGAGGACATGAAATTTGAGCAGGCGGCGGGCGTAAGAAATAGATTGGAGCTGCTTAAAGAGTATAATTCAAAGCAGAAAGTTCTCACGACAGAGCTTGTTGACCGCGATATTTTTGCCTTGGCGCGCGCGGATAAAGACGCTGCAACGGTTGTTTTTTCCATTCGCGAAGGAAAATTAATTGGCAAAAAGCATTTTTACCTTATGAATTCCGCCGAGGAAACCGAGAGCGAAATTCTTTTAAAAACGCTTGAGCGATGGTATGTCGAAACCGATTTTGTGCCGGAGGAAATTTTCCTTTCAAGTGAAATCGAATCGCCGGATTTTCTTCTCGACTTTTTAAAAAACAAGCGCGGCGGCGCGGTCTACATTTCCGTTCCGAAAATCGGCGAAAAGAAAAAACTTGTTTCGATGGCGGCGGCCAATGCGCTTTTTCAGCTGCAGGAATTGCACATTCGCAATGCGCAGCGCGACACGATTATTTCGCGCCCGGTTCTCTCGCTGCAACGTGACCTGCGCCTGTCGAAGCCGCCCGTGCGCATCGAGTGTTTTGACAACTCACACCTTCAGGGCACCGAATACGTGTCCTCGCTCGTGGTTTTTGAAGACGGCAAGCCGCGCAAATCCGATTACCGCAAATTTAAACTGCGAACTGTCGAAGGAAATGACGATTTTGCGGCGATGCAGGAAGTTGTGCGGCGTCGGTATTCTCGATTGATTGAAGACAATGAAAAATTGCCCGACCTCATCATTATTGACGGCGGAAAAGGCCAACTTTCACACGCAATGGAGATTTTAAAAGAACTCGGGCTTGCCGACAAAATCGTCGTCATCGGCCTTGCAAAGCGCCTCGAAGAAGTATTTTTCCCCGGAATGAGCGATTCGCTTTTACTGCCGAAAACGTCAAGCTCTTTAAAACTTTTGCAGCGCGTCCGCGACGAAGCGCACAGGTTTGCCATTACATATCACAGATTGTTACGCGACAAACGCACGCTTCAAACCGAGCTAACAGAAGTGCCCGGCGTCGGTGAAAAAACTGCAAAAAAACTTCTCATCGAATTTGGTTCAGTCGAAGATATTAAAAATACACCGGATGAAGAACTTTTAAAAGTTGCGGGAAAGAAAGCTGTTGCAGCAATTCGTGAGTATTTTAAAGCGCAGGAAGAAGGCGAGCCGGAAGAGGAAATTGATGAAGAAGATTTAGATGAGGAGATAAAAAGTGCCAAGGATGAGTTTTAAAAAATGAGTGAGAACGAGATTTCTAATATAGTCATCGGTTGTGCAATGAAAGTTCATACTGCGCTTGGCGTTGGTTTACTTGAATCTGCGTATGAAGAATGTTTGTTTTATGAATTGCAGAAAAATTCTTTAAAAGTTGAAAAGCAGAAACCTTTGCCGCTGGTTTATGAATCGGTGAAATTGGATTGTGGTTACCGCGTGGATTTATTTGTAGAAAACAAAGTGATTGTTGAATTAAAAACAGTGGAAACGCTTAGTAGGCTTCATGCTGCGCAAGTTCTAACATATTTGAGGCTTTCAAATTGTCGGTTAGGCCTGTTGATAAACTTTCATGTGGAGCATTTGAAGGATGGAATTAAGCGGATTGCAAATGGGATGTAAGATTTTAACGCAAAGGTACGCGAAGGTTGCGCAAAGCAAATGCGAACAGCTAATGATATAACAACCTTTGCGGCCTCTGCGAAAACCTTTGCGCACCTCTGCGTTAAAAAATCTTTTAAAATGAAATCACTTTTAAAAATACTCCCGAAAGAACGCGTAAAATCACGCGCACTCGACCGCATTGCCTTTGCCAGCGACGCGAGCTTTTACCGTTTGATTCCGCAGGCAGTCGTGCAGCCAAATTCCATCGAAGAAATCCAAAAACTCTTCGCCTGGAGCCACGAACAAAAAATTCCGCTCACATTCCGCGCAGCGGGAACGTCGCTCTCTGGGCAGGCAATCACCGACGGCATCCTCGTTGATATTTCAAAGCATTTTAAAAGGATTGAAGCTCTCGAAAACGGCGCGAAAGTCCTCCTGCAACCCGGCATCATCGGCGCAAAAGCAAACGCATTTTTAAAACCTTTTAAGCGGAAAATCGGCCCGGACCCGGCGTCCATCAACACCTGCATGGTCGGCGGCATCCTCGCCAATAACGCCAGCGGAATGTGTTGCGGCGTAGCGCTCAATTCCTACCACACGCTCGTTTCTTTAAAAGCTGTTCTGGCGAATGGCGGGGTGATCAATACGGCGCAACGTGATGCAATTGAAGTTTTAAAAAATAGTGCGCCGGAGATTTACGCCGAGCTATTAAAAATTCGCGAGGAAATTCTTTTAAAACCAGAATTGCACGAAAAAATCCGCACGAAATATTCCATCAAAAATACGCTTGGTTACTCGCTCAATTCTTTCCTCGATTTTGAAAATCCGGCAGACATTCTTGCGCACCTGCTCATCGGTTCTGAAGGCACCCTTGGTTTTATCGCCGAAGCTGTTTTAAAAACAATTCCCGATATGTCGGTGAAATATACGGGATTGCTGTTTTTCCCAAGTGTTCATGCAGCGTGCGCGGCGATTGGTGTTTTAAAAGATTCGAGCGCTGAGGCTCTGGAACTGCTCGACCGCGCTTCTTTAAAAAGTGTGGAGTTGCAGCCAGGAATTCCCGAAATTGTCAAAACTTTGCCCGAAAATGCTGCGGCAATTCTCGTCGAATATCAGTGTGAAAATGAGGCGGAATTAGAAGTTTTAAAAAGAAAATCTGAAGAAGCTTTTAAAAACTGTGAATTATTAGAAACACCGAAATTCACGACAGATTATAAAGAACAGGCGAAACTATGGACGGTTCGTAAAGGACTTCTGACAAGTGTTGGAGCGGTTCGTGCGGAAAAGACGACGGTGATAATTGAGGATGTTGCGTTTCCTATTGCGGTACTGGCGGAAGCGGTGGAGGAATTGCGCGGGCTTTTTAAAAAGCATGATTATCCGAATGCAATAATCTTTGGCCATGCGAAAGACGGCAATTTGCATTTTGTGATTACGCAGTCGTTTGAAACGGCGGAGAAAATCGCGCAGTACGAACGCTTTATGGCGGATTTAGCCGAAATGGTTGTGCGTATGAATGGTTCTTTAAAAGCAGAGCATGGCACAGGGCGCAATATGGCGCCGTTCGTGGAAAGTGAGTGGGGAAGCGAGCTGTACGCGATTATGCGCCGAGTTAAACAAGTTTTTGACCCGCAGAATCTTTTAAATCCAGGTGTGATAATTAATGATAATCCGCTTGCGCATATTACGGATTTAAAGCAGTTTCCGGTGGTCGAGTCGGAGGTGGACAAGTGCATCGAATGTGGTTTTTGTGAGCCGCACTGCCCGAGCCGGAATATTACGACGACGCCACGCCAGCGGATTGTGCTGCGACGCGAGATGATGCGGACGAATGATGAGGCGTTTTTAAAAGAACTGCGCGAGGAATTTCAGTACGACGGCATGGATACGTGTGCGGCGGATGGAATGTGCGCTACGGCTTGTCCGGTTGGGATAAATACGGGTGAACTGATTAAGAAAATGCGTTCGGACGAACACTCGGATTTTGCAAACAATAATGCTTTGAAAATTGCGGAGAGTTTTAAAACGGCGGAAGGTTTTGCGGAAGTGGGTTTGAAAGCGGGAAATTTTGCGGAGAAATTGATTGGATCGGGTGGCGTTATTGCAGTGTCGAAGGTTTTTAAAAGTATTTTTAAAGATTCGCCGCAGTGGAATCGGTGGATGTCGGGGCCGGTGGATTTTGGGAGGTTGTCTGAACTGGGATTTTCAGGATTGAAGGATGGGCGGGATTTGTCTGAACTCGAATTTGTGGAATTAAAGAATAAACAGAATTTTTTAGAAAAATCTTTTAAAAAGGATTCTGAAATTGATGCAAACGAAACATTTTCGCAAACGCGTGGTGAGGAAATTCTTGTAAAAAGTGATGATGCGGATAAAGTTTTAAAAGAAAATGTTTTAAAAGAATTTGTGTATTTCCCGACGTGCGTGGTACGGATGTTTGGGCAGCCGAAGGATGATTCGGCGAAGAGTTTGCCGGAGGTTTTAAAAATTCTTGCGGAGCGTGCGGGAGTTGTTTTGACTATTCCGGAAGGTTTTAAAAACTGGTGTTGTGGGCAACCGTTTGAGTCGAAGGGATATTTTGAGGCGGGCGAGAGAAGCGCGGATCGGCTGGTACAGAATTTGTGGAATTGGTCTCATCACGGAGACTTTCCTGTTGTGATTGATGCGAGCTCGTGTACGTATTCTTTAAAAAATTGCCGTGAAGGTTTGACGGCGGAAAGTCAGGTAAAATTTGACGCTTTAAAAATTCTGGATTCGGTGGAATTTGCACATGATGTTTTATTGCCGCGGCTTTCTTTTAAAAAATCTTTTAAAAGTATTGCGCTTCATCCGCCGTGTTCGCTGGTGAAACTGGGATTGGGTGAGATGTTTTTAAAAACGGTGGAAAGCTGTGCGGAGAAGGCGGAAATTCCCCAGAACTGGGGTTGCTGCGGGATGGCGGGCGATAGAGGTTTGATGTACCCGGAGCTTGTATATTCGGCAACATTTTCTGAAAAGGAAGAAGTTTTAAAAGGAGCTTTTGACGCGTGCTGTTCGAGTAATCTGCCGTGTGAAATCGGGATGAGCATGGGAACGGAGCGGCAATATTCGTCTTTTTTGTATATATTGGAAGAAGCAAGCCGGTTTTAAAAATTGATTTGCAGGGAATCTTATTCGGAGTGTGAAATTTCCTCCGGTAGTTTAAAAATTTTATTTAAAAAGCGCATTTCACCGCATTATGCAAATACAGGACATGACAATTGAATCACTTCTTCAGGAATTATCAGTAACTCCCGTATCCAAAACGCGCGCGCAGATATTGAACAGACTGGCTTTAAGGACCCAGAATATCAATGTATCTGATTGCCTGAAGTATGCTTCAGAAGCACTGGAAATAGCTGAAGAGCTGAATGATGATCAGGAGAAAGCCCTCAGCCTGAAAACAATAGGCGTTTGTAAAATGCTGCTTTCGGATATGGAAGAAAGCCTGGATTATTTACAGCGTTCATTGGCGCTTTTTGAAGCAATAGGAAATAAGGAATTTACAGCAGGTGTTCTGGCAAATATAGCATCAATATACAGCAGTACGGGTAAGCACGGGCTGGCGCTGGAAACGATGTTTAAAAATATTGCCATAGCTGAAGAACTGGGTTCGGCGAAAATGCTTGGTAATGCCTATAATAATATTGGTAATGTATATCATGGGATATCTGATTATGCCAAGTCGCTGGAATACTTTTTAAAAGCCCATGCAATCTATGAAAATGGTGAAGTGAGTGTCGGAGAAGCTATCTATATAAATATCGGTAGTGTACTCACAGAGCTTGGCGATTATGATGAGGCACTGGGATATTATCAAAAAGCTCTGGATATAATCGCAGAGCGGGCACCTGGACGTTCACACGCAATAATCCTCGGGAATATGGGTGTGATTTATACTATGATGGGAAATTCACAACAGGCACAGGACTCCCTTGAACAGGCCATAGAACTCTATAAAGAGATTGGCGATAAGGTGGGACATTCGCGCGACCTGATAAATTTAGGCCAGGTGTACCAACAGAGTGGGCGCTTTGAAGCGGCGCTTGCTTTATACCGGCAGGCAGCAGATATTTCTTTAAAAGATGATCATAACTCACAAGCTTCCATACTTCATAGTATTGGCGAGATATATACAGAATTAGGTGACTTTGAAAAAGCGATCGCTTCCCTGAATGAAGGTCTGGACCTGGCAAAAAAACATAAGTTTCAACGAACGCTGACCCAGATCTATTTAGCATTATCCGATGTTTTTAAAAGAACAGGCGATTATCTTGCTTCGCTTGAATATTATAAAGAACATGCCACATGTAAAGATCAGCTTTTAAATGAAGAAAAACAGAAGGTCATGATCGAGCTTCAGGCGAAATTCATGCTTGAAAAAACTGAACGCGAGAGGGAGTCCTTTAAAAACCGTAATGAAGAGCTGTCCGGCTTGCTGGAGGAAGTGCAACTGCTGAACAATCAGCTGATGGAGGCCGATGCTGAAAAAAATGATCTGGTAGGGATCATTGCCCATGATCTGAAAAATCCTCTTTCGAGTATTCGTTTGCTAGCACGATTTTTAAAAGAATCCTATGGAGACAATGAGGATATCGTGGATATTGGAAACGATATTGAATCCAGCAGCAAGCGTATGTTTGACCTGATAGATGATCTTTTAAAAGCTAATCAGATGGAGTCGGGTAATTTCCGGCTGAATATAGAAAGCCATGATATGGGAGAGCTGGTGAATACTGTTCTGGATCAGTATTCGATGATCGCCGGACAAAAAAACATCACTTTTAAAAAAGAATTTTCCATGGCCGGGAGTTTTGTAGCAGCCGATAGAAGCGCACTTTTGCAGATCCTGGATAATCTGGTCTCTAATGCTGTAAAATATTCGCCATACGATAAAACAATTACCGTAGGTGTATCGCAACTCTCCGAAATGACGCGTATTGTAATTCAGGATGAAGGGCCCGGGCTGAATGATAATGACAAGAGCCGTCTTTTTCAAAAATTCGCGCGGCTTTCAGCACAATCCACCGGCGGGGAACATTCCACAGGACTTGGCTTGTATATTGCTAAGAAATTAACAGAATCAATGAATGGCAGTATCTCCTGCGAAAGCGAACCTGGGAAAGGCGCCGCATTTATTGTTGAATTTCCATCCGTCCATGAATCCATAGAAATATGACCCTGATTATACAGCAGTTAGAAGAAAGATTGAGCCGGGCAAATACTGACACCGATCGTATTGATATAAGCAATGAACTTGCTTATGAATTGCGTAATATAGATGAAGAGCGTTCGAACGCCCTGACGGATGAGAATTTCCGGCGATCGAATGAATTAGAGTATAAAAAAGGCATTGCTTACGGTTTTCGCAATAAGGGATTGACCGCTTATTATGCCGTTGAGTATGATGTAGCGCTTGAATATCTGTATAAAGCATCTGAACTGTTCACGGCGCTTGATGATAAGGCCGGCCATGCCAGTGCTCTCCTTTGGCTGGGCATTGTTTTTAATAATATGGGGCAATCAGCTGCTTCGCTTGATTATTATAACCAAAGCCTCCATATAAGTGAGCGTCTGGGCGATACCCGTGCTATCGCTCGCGTACTGACAAATATCGGGAGCGTATATGCTTTGATAAAAGATAATATTCAGGCTTTAAAATACTTCTCAGAGAGTTTAGAGTATTGTAAAGATCTTGATGATCCGGCGCAGAAAGCCAATGCCCTCAATGGCCTGGGTCGTGTGCAGAGTTCTTTGGGCAATCATTTTAAAGCGCTGGAATATGAGCTGAAGGCTCTGGACCTGCGCCAGCAGCTGGGCGATGTGCGCGGAATAGCGTCGTCGCTTTTCTTTGTCGGGCGCATTCATGAGAAAATGGGGAATCCGCAGGAAGCCTTGAGGCTGTACCTTTCGTTGTACATGGACACATCCTTTCAGGGTTTTCAATCCTGGAAATGGGGCCGGGCGCAGATCGCCCTTGCTACGGGAAAGCTCTATAATAAGCTTGAAAACCATGATCTCTCGCGGGATTTTATCAGTAATGCTCTCGAAATTGCTGTTGCTATCAAAGCGCAGAAAATTGAATCGGAATCTCACCTGATATTATCCGCCATTTGCAAAAAACAAGATGATTTTAAAACGGCTTTTGAACATCTGGAGCGCTATACCGCGTTACAGGCAGCTATCGTCGGTGAAGAAGTGGCAAAGTCAGCACAAACGCTTGAGACAGCAAGGGCAATACGTGAGTCGGAAATTCTCCGCAATAAAAACCAGGAGCTTGCCAAACTTAATGAAGAATTACTTCATGCCAATCAGGTAACCGAGGCGCTAAACCGCCATCTTACAGAAGTAAACCGGGATCTCGAGCTTCTCAATCAGGAGAAAAACGAATTTCTTGGAATTGCCGCCCATGATCTGAAAAACCCCCTGACATCAATTATTCTCCTGGCAGACTTTTTAAAACAACACGGCGGGAAGATCAGCGACGACGAAATTTTAAAGCGTATTAATTCTATCCAGACCACGGCTGAGCGTATGAATACGATCGTTACAAATCTCCTCGGCGCTAATGCAATAGAGACCGGCCGGCTTTCTTTAAAATTTGAGAAAATTGATATTCCCAATATTGTCGAAGCGGTCATTGATGAATATCGTCCACGGGCTGATTGTAAGGGGATCCGGCTCCAGGCTGAAAATCCCGGAATTACTGCACGTGTATTGGCAGACAAAAATGCTGTCTACGAAGTCCTGGAAAACCTGCTTTCCAATGCAGTCAAATATTCCCCGCCCGATACGACCGTTTGTGTGAAAATATCTGACAATATGCGTAGTACCACTGGTGTGAAAGGAACCGTACGCATAGAAGTTCGCGACCAGGGGCCCGGCATAAACCAACACGACAAAAAAAATCTTTTTAAAAAGTTCGCACGGCTGTCAGCAAAGCCGACCGGCGGAGAATCTTCCACCGGGCTCGGGCTTTCTATTGCGAAAAAAATGGTGGAAAGTATGAATGGCACGATCTCCTGCGAATCCGAACCCGGCAACGGTTGCACATTTATTATTGAATTGCCCGCATCTGAAGCAATTTCCGTTGCAGCCTGAAGAAAATGGAGCATCACCAATACAACTTTCCGCAATCACTTTTTAAAGAATATGAATCACGGCGCGATGCAATTCAGCAGCGTTTAACAGATTTTAAAAACGTCCCCGAGTCCGCGTATTTTTACGAACTCTGCTACTGCATTTGCACACCTCAGTCCAAAGCCCGAAATGCTTTTAAAGTTCAGGCAATTCTTGAAGAACGCGGCTTTTTAAAAACTCCGTTTGACCCGACGGAAATTCTCCGCGCACCGGAGCATTACATAAGATTTCACAACAACAAAGCCATCTCGCTTTTAAAAGCGCGTGAAATTTACCCTGAAGTTTTAAAAGTTTTAAAAAGTGATCTGCCAAATTCCGAAAAACGCCTGTGGCTTTTTAAAAACATTCGCGGATTCGGGCTTAAAGAAGCGTCACATTTTATGCGGAATATTGGCTTTGAAAACATGGGAATTCTCGACCGCCATATTTTAAAACATCTCGTGAAATGCGGAGTTTTTGGCGAACTCCCGCTCATTGGCAGTCCGAAACAATATCTTGCCGTAGAAGAAGCTTTTAAAACATTTTCTGATACGATCGGGATTCCAATGGACGAAATTGACCAGCTTTTCTGGAGCATAGAGGCGGGTGAAATTTTAAAATAAATGGTGAATTTTTAAAAAGTTTTAAAAGTGATGTAACCGTTTTTAAAAGCGTGTGTTATTTCCCATGAATCGGAAGACACGTGCGCACGGGACTTCTTTTAAAAAATTACATTATTTTTAAAACAATTTACATTTACATTTTATTATGAAAAGTTTATTTCTTGCGCTATTAGTAGCGATGGTTTCGCTTTCCTCATGCGAATTTTTTCCGGGCGAAGGCCCGATTGATCCTCCGGGCGGTGGTGGCGGATATGAAGAGCCGGTAGCATTGACAACGAATTTCTGGGTTTCAGGAGCAGAGTACGGCCAGGAACAAATGACTTTTAAAAAGTCCGACGACATTTATTTCAATTACACGTTAAAAAATAATAGCAAAGTGCCTGTAAAATGGAACCAGGCAGATGGCGGCCCGTTTGTTGGCTATACTGTTACCGGTGTGGGTATTGCTTCTAGTTTTTATGCTGTTCATCCTGAGATGACACCAACGGTGATTCAGGAAGGCGTTCTCCAGCCGGGCGAAGAAATTCGCTACTCATGGAAAGCGACTGAAACTGTTCAATTTCCTGCTGACCACTTCGTAGCGCAGGCAGATGTACGCCGCAATTTTGAAGGAATGTTCACTGTTCCGGCGTCAGTCAGATTTACTGTAGCAGACTAATTTGTTTCTTTTTTAAAAGAATAAAGAGCGCCTGTGTTTTTAAAAAAGCACGGGCGTTTTTTTATTTTAAAATATTTTCCTTCGCCTCCAAAACCATGTCTTTTAAAACCTCATCCGGCAAAACAATCTGCGTCTGATGCCCGCTGGCGATTTGCTTTTTTGCTGTTTGTGCTGTGATTGTGCAGACGATTTTCTTTCCTTTCACCTCGCTCACCGTTGCTTTTAAAAATACTGTGTCGCCGACGGCAGCCATTGCTTCGTGGCGCATACAGACTTCCGCACCAACGGCATTTTCGCCCTTTTCAAAATATGGCTCGATGGCTTTCCGCGCTGCGACTTCTGCGTGATAGCACAGCCAGAATGTGGAGTACACCGCGTGGATTTCCGCCCCGTCGAGCTTTGCCGTCATTTCCGGCGTGACGAGGATTTGCATTTCGTAGCTTGAATTTTGAACTTCGGGTTTCATGGGGAAAGTAAAAAGGTAAAAGTAAAAAGGAAAAAATTTTAAAACTTTGCGTGCCTCTGCGAAAACCTTTGCGGGACTTTGCGTTAAAGATCTTTTTAAAAATTGAAAGTGAAGCAAATCGTTTTTAAAGACTTTTAAAAGCTCAAAGCTCGCGGCCCATTGCCCAAAGCTCACCGCTTTTTCGTAATTTAGCAAAATTCTTTCGCACATTTTTAAAAAATGAATATATCGTTTTATACACTCGGCTGCAAACTGAACTACGCGGAAACGTCGCAGCTACGCGAGCAGTTTGAAAAGCTCGGGCATTCGGTGGTTGAGTATGGCGAGCCGACGGACGCAGTTTTAATCAACACTTGCACCGTGACAGAAAATGCCGATACGGAATGTCGCAAAATTATCCGCCGCTCTTTACGCACATCGCCGAATGCGTTTGTCGGTGTGACGGGTTGCTATGCGCAGCTTCAGCCGGAGGAGATTGCTTCGATTGATGGCGTGGACGCAGTTTTTGGTGCGCAGGAAAAATTCAATATTCCAAAGCTGATTACCGATTTTAAAAAGCTGGAAACGCCGCAGATCTTTGTAAATGAATTTAATGATGATCTGGAATTTGTCGGTGCGAAAAGCAGCGATAATGATTCGCGGACGCGCGCGGTTTTTAAAATCCAGGATGGCTGCAATTATAACTGCTCGTTTTGCACAATTCCGCTTGCACGCGGCGGTTCGCGTAGCATGGATTTTTTTAAAATTGAAGAATCTTTTAAAGAATTAGAAAAGTCCGGCTATTCTGAAATTGTACTTTCAGGAATAAATCTTGGCGACTATACCGGAAAAAACGGCGAAAAATTTACCGACGTTGTAAAACATATTGATTCTTTTACAACAAACTCGCGCGTGCGGATTTCGTCCATTGAACCGAATCTTTTAAAAGCGGAAATATTACAAACCGTTGCGCAGTCGGATGTTTTCTGCCCGCACTTTCACATTCCACTTCAGAGCGGTTCGCCGGAAGTTTTAAAGATGATGCGGCGGCGGTATAAGGCGAGTTATTATGAGGAATTGATTTTAAAAATCAAATCCGAAATGCCACATTGCTGTATTGGCGTGGACGTGATCGTTGGTTTTCCGGGAGAAACGGATGAGTATTTTGAGGAAACGTATAACTTTTTAAAAGAATTGCCAATCTCGTATCTACACGTTTTCACCTATTCCGAACGGGAAAATACACCGGCCGTGGTTTTTAAAGATAAAATTCCTCCGCAGCTAAAAAAAGCCAGAACAACAAGACTTCGCGCGCTTTCTGCTTTTAAAAAACTGGAATTTTATGCGTCGCAGATGGGTAGCGAGAGAACGGTAATTCCCGAAAGTTATAATGCTGAAACAGGACGCTGGATCGGCTTCACGGAAAATTATGTGCGTGTGGAATTTCCGGCTCCGGCGGTGATAATTCAAAAGCCAATGCGCGTGGTTTTAAAAGAAATGCTGGGCGAACATGTGCTGGCGGAACTGACGGAAAGCGAGCTTTTAAAAGAGGAGAATTTTCCTGAATATATTTCGATCCTGGTTTGACGTGAATTCGTTTGACGATTGAAGAAGGTTTCGGACAAGCCGGAATGACAAATTATACAAACACTTTGCAAAAATGCTTTTAAAAAGAATACAAACTTTACTTTTTACTTTAATAATTTCAGCCGTTTTCGCGTCCTGTTCGACACCGTCAACTGTGGTAAAAGCGCCGTCAAAAGCGAAGGAAGAATTTACGGTAGGCAGTTACAAAGTCATTGCCACCGAATCAACTGAGGGAATAGAAAACTTTTTTAAATACAGATATTATCC
>JAZKFS010000025.1:7024-8976 GCA_040386315.1 Bacteroidota bacterium | reverse complement strand
TATCCGGTATTTCATTTTGCTGTTGTTGATGCTTCGGGTGCAGTGACAGAGCGGTATGTGTGCGGCTGGCAGGAATATTTATCAAGGTTTGCAGGAGAGCTGCGTCCGGCGCAAAAATCGTATTTGCAAGGCTATCCGCTTTTTTCGCCGACGAGTAACGATGCAGAGCAGTCATGGAGATTTCCTGTATTTGAAGGTGAAATTTCTGATCTGAAAAATGTGGAGCCAATCCGCGTTTCCTATTGGTCGCTCGATAAAATTACCGGCGAAAACAGTTCCGAAGAATCACTAATATTAGGAATGGTGTCAGTGCCGCAGAGTGAGCCTTTAAAAGCTGACAGAAAAATGCTGCCATCCTACCGCGAGAATATTCTCCAGGCAAGCGGCGGGATTTACGACCAGATGAAAAAATACCTGATCCTGGAATTACAAAAACGGCAAGCAGGAGAGTGAAAAATCTCCTTCTGCGGCTTGAGTACGACGGCACGAATTTCGCCGGATGGCAGATTCAGCCAAATGCGCGTACGGTGCAGGGCGAACTGGAAAAAGCGTTTTTAAAAACATTCGGCGTGGAGCTTTCCGTCATTGGCGCGGGGCGGACGGATGCGGGAGTTCATGCGCGCGGGCAGGTGGCGCATGTGTTTTTAAAAGATGGGGCGAATGAAATTCCTGAAGATAAAATTACCAAAGCTGTTAATTCCTGCCTTCCAAAGGACGTTCGTTTGCGCAATGCAATTCTGCTTCAAAATCCTGTTCACGCGAGATTTGATGCCACAGCGCGTGAATATTCCTACACAATTACCACCGAAGGATCTGTTTTTAAAAGGTTCTACGCGTGGACACCGAAATCTCCCTTCGATAAAGATCTTTTAAAAGCTGCGGGTGAAGTTTTTAAAGGAACACACGACTTTACTACTTTTTCAAAATTTAATTCGGAAACCAAACACTACCGATGCGATGTTACAGACTGCGAGTGGACAGAAGTGGACGAGCAAACGATCCGGCTGAAGATCCGCGCCAACAGGTTTGTGTACGGAATGGTTAGGGCTCTGACAGGCGCTATGATGGACGCGGCTCGCGGGCGAAGATCGCCTGATGAATTGCAGAGATCACTACTTTTAAAAGACCGTTCGCTGTCGAGTCCTCTTGCACCGCCGGAAGGTTTGGTCTTGGAAAGGATTTACTTTCCTGCGGAATTGAATCTTCCGTTTTAAAAATCTCTTTAAAAAGATGTTTTAAAAGAAACTTTTTATAAGGTATAAACCTTTTAAAAGCAGGAAGTTATCAAAAAAGTAATAATGTGTGATTTTTAATAAAAAAAGGTTGTATTATGAATATTATCAAAAAGTATTATGTTCGCGCGGCTTTTGTCGCCATGAGCGCGACGAGTGTGGCAGGATTTGCCGCGTGTGGTGGTTTTAACCTTGTATCACTAGATGAAGAAGTGCAGCTCGGTCAGCAGCTCGATCAGGAAATTCGCAATAACCCTGCACAATACCCGATTCTGAATAATGCTGCGGCTACATCATATCTGCAAAATATGGCAAATACTATTTTGCAATCTGACGAAATAAAATATCGCGGAAAATTCCCGTATACAGTGACAATTATCCGTGATGATAAAACAGTCAATGCGTTTGCAACACCGGGTGGTTACATCTATGTGTACACCGGCCTTATCAAAATGCTTGATAATGAGGCTTCAATGGCAGGCGTAATGGGGCATGAGATCGCGCATTCGGAAGAGCGTCACGGTACTGAAGCGATGAGTAAACAGTATGGCGCGCAAATGCTTCTGGGCATCCTGCTTGGAAATAATCCCGGCCAGCTTACTCAGATCGCCGGTAATCTTGTAACAGGCCTTGCAGTGCTGAAAAATGGCCGTGATGCAGAAACTGAAGCCGATGAATTATCTTTCCGTTACCTACAGGACACACCTTGGTATCCGGGCG
>JAZKFS010000025.1:0-7014 GCA_040386315.1 Bacteroidota bacterium | reverse complement strand
CTGCACTTTTCTTTGAAAAAATTCAGAATGAAGGCGGAAGCAGGCAGGTAGAATTTCTTTCTACGCACCCGAATCCTGAAAACCGTGTTGCGAAAATGCAGCAGCGCGTTCAGTCAATCGGCCATCCTGGGCCGGCTGAAAGTAATCTTCGTACGGAAGCCTATCAGAATTTTAAACGTATGATTCAATAGAAAATCTTTTTAAAAAGAAATTTTTAAAACCCCGCAGTTTTTAAAAGCTGCGGGGTTTTTATTTTTAGTAAATTAGCAGTCGAATTCTTTTAAAAATTACTTCCGACTTCTTTAAAAAATGACTGCTTTTCAAAAACTTCAGAATCTCCAGAAAGACAATCCGAAATTCCTGTGCGTTGGGCTTGACACCGACATTTTAAAAATCCCAAAATCTCTCGGAACAGGCCTCGACGCTGTTTTAAAATTTAACGAAGAAATCATAGAAGCGACAAAAGATCTGTGCTGTTCTTTTAAAATCAATCTTGCTTTTTATGAGCAATACGGCGCGGCGGGAATGGATGTGGTTCTAAAAACTGTTGAGAAAATTCCTGACCATTTGTTGAAAATCGCTGACGCAAAACGCGGCGATATTGGCAATACTTCGACAGCGTATGCCAAAGCGTTTTTTGAAACATTCGGATTTGATTCGGTGACGGTCAGCCCGTATATGGGGCGCGATTCTGTTGAGCCGTTTCTGGCATTTGAGGATAAACTAATTTTCCTCCTTGCGCTTACATCGAATAAAGGTTCAGAGAATTTTCAGCGCTTGGATTGCGAAGGAAAGCCGTTATACATGCATGTGATTGAGCAAGCGCTTGGCTGGACGGCAGCTGATAATCTTGGATTTGTGGTTGGTGCGACGCATGCAGATGAGCTTGCTGAAATACGAAAAATTATTCCGAATAATGCGCTGCTGATTCCCGGCGTCGGTTCGCAGGGCGGTGATGCAAAAGCGACAATGCAGGCGAATGGGAATGCACCGGCTGTTGTGAATGTTTCCCGTGCGGTGATTTATGCTTCATCAGGGAATGATTTCGCAGAGAAGGCGAGAGAGGCGGCGGAGAATTACGGGAAAGTTTTGAGTGTTTGAAATTGTGTTAATCTTCTTTAATCGCTGATTGACGGTTCAAAATGAGCTCAAACCTGGATAAACAAAGACAATCTCAAAGAAAAAAAAGAATAATTGTTGTTATTCTTTTTTTCTCGCTCATTGGTTTAGTTAACTGGTTAGGTAAGGACGGACCTGCCAAGTATACAGCTGAACGAAAAGATATGAATTTCTCTGGAAGGGTGATAGAAAAATTTGTTCGTAGAGCCGAGCATATTCGAATCGTTGATTCAAATGGAAGGAAAGAGTCTATTGCAGTATTTAGACCTAACTCTGAGAAGATAAGTATTGGAGATTATGTGATTAAGAAAAGAGGAACTGGAGATTTACTAGTTATAAAGAAAGATTCTAGTTTAATATTAGAGTTTTAATAAGAAGTTCAAATTTGATAATCTTTAAAAAGAAATTTCCACAAAAAATCTTTTAAAAAATGAGCTACGATATAGCCGATTTTGTGCGCGAAGCGAATAAGCAGGTGCAGTTTTACAACGCGCAGCTGGAGAAATTTGATACGCTTTTAAAAGACCACGAGCAGAAAGCGAAAGATTTGGAAAAGCGGCGTGACAGCTTGCTCGACGGGCTTTTAAAACATTTTATGCCGTCGTTTACGAAGGAAAATCTTTTAAAACTTTCCGATACGATTCACGCGCCGGGACTTCAGCGGCTGTACGAGCAGTATGAAGAGGAAAAATCGCTTCTCGCGCAGGGAATTCAAGCGATTGAGCAGAATGACGCGTATCAAAAGCGGGAAGCGCTCGGTAATCGTTCGACGGGCGTTTTGCAGACGCAGATTGATGAGATAAAGCCGCTGTATGACAAGGCGAAAAAGGAATATGATGAAATAATGAGCTATCCGGCGTTTCCGGGTTTATGGGAACGGCGCTACGGAACGGCGGATTATCCGCATCAGGGAATTTTACGATTTGTCAATCCGCAGTACTTGAGCGACTGGAAGGAATCCGATATTATCGTTGCCGGGCTTGGTGCGAACTCGTTTGTGGATGTGATGTCGAAGTTTTCCGAAGTAAAGGATTTGGTGGATAATCTCGGCAGTTCTTTAAAAGATTACCAGATGCAGCTTGATGCGATTGCGAAACTGGAGGAAAATTACACAGATTATACCGAGCGTTTGCGCAATATTGATACGACGTATTTGAGCAAGGTAAAGCAGTTCCTTTTAAACTTTTTGCTCGATAGTTCGAAGGAAAAAATCGCGCAATCAATCGGGCAAAATACCTCAATGAGCGAGGAAATAGTGAAGCTCGACGGGCTCACGCACCAGATTGATTATTTGCAATCGCTGAACGAAAAAATCACGAACGACCGCAATGTTATCGTCGAAAAAGCAACGAAAATAATTGACGAAGCAAATCGCTACCAGGCTGACCCGTACCGCTTTCGCAACAAGCAATTTACCGACGAGCAGTTCCAGAAACGCTTCAACCGCGACGAGGAGCGCTACGACAAAATGCAGGAACGCTACGGCCGCGCAGGCGACACGATTTACGGTTTCAACGATTACAATCGCGGCTCGCTCGTGGGCGATTTCCTGTGGTGGGACATCATGACGGACGGGCGGCTCGATGGGAATTTCATCCCGGAAGTGTACGAATATCGCCATTCGCACCCGGACTATAATTACGGCGGCCACGACGCTTCCACGCAGGACGAAACGGGCGCGTATGACGTTTCGTAGCAACATTTTTAAAACTTTTTAAAAAGCGTTTTAAAAATGCAAAAGCAGATTCGGATTTTAAATTACGCGGTCAACGGTTTGGGGCTTGGCCATATCACGCGGCTGATTGCGATTAACCGCTGGATTCGGCGGCTTTGCGGAGCACTTGGAGCGGAGGCGGAAATTACGTTCCTGACGTCGAGCGAATGCGACACGCTGGCGTATCAGAACGGATTTCCGGCTTTTAAAATCCCGTCGAAAAATATTATTCGCGAGAGCGGAATGTCGCCGCAGCGCTATCGCCAAATCGCCAAACAGTGGATTTGGAACGCAGTGAATCTGTGTTCGCCGGATATTTTGGTTGTTGACACGTTTCCGTCGGGTTCGTTTGACGAGCTTTTCGGGATTTTCGATTTTCCTTTTAAAAAGGTGTTTATACATCGCGCCGTTCGTCCGGAAATTGCGGCCCGGGAGAAGTTTCAGAGCGCGCTTTCGGCGTATCATTCGATTGTTGTTTCGCAGGAAAAGTTCGCTGAAGCGCCGATTATTCCTGAAAAACTGGAAGAACGGATTTTTACAACCGGTGAGATAATGTTGCGCAATCGTGAAGAGATTTTTACACGTGAAGAAGCGCGAGAACAACTTGGAATTGAACAAAATGCGCTCGTGTGTTACATCACAGCTGGCGGTGGTGGTGATGCTCAAAATGAAATGCTTCTCGGTGAACTCTCAGCGTTAGCCGATTCTTTTAAAAATATTCATTTTGTGATTGGCGCGGGGCCGCTGTATCGGGGGCGGGAATTTCGCAAGGCAAACTGTACGTGGCTGACGCGCTACAATGCGATGGAGCTTTTTAACGCGTTTGATTTTGCGGTGTCGGCGGGCGGTTATAATTCGGTGTATGAGCTGCTGTACTGCGGGATTCCAACGATTTTTTATCCGCAAACGCGGCTGTACGATGATCAGAATGCGCGGATTGAGTTTTTAAAAAGTGAGAATTTGTGCTTGGTTGCCGAGCCGAATGATGTTTTTAAAAACATTGAAATTTTGCTTAATGAATCAGTTCGCGAAGGTTTTAAAAACCGCGCACTAAAAGCAATTTCTAAAAATCACGCTCTGGATGTTGCGCAGCATATTTTATCGCAACATTTTTCGCTTGACGAATTGGAGCGTGCGGGCGAGATGCTTCGCGGCGAGGATTTTCGGCTTTTAAAAGAGTGGGGAATTGCGGAAAGTGACTTTTTAAAAATGCTGTTTGAGCTGGATTACAAGCGCAGATTTTTTGAAAAGAAGGCACGTTCGGAGGAGTTTTTTGTGAAATATCACGGCGAGATTCCTTTTAAAAATGGTGTTTTGCATGATATTGCGGAACCGGAAGAAATCGCAGATTTGGCGATGGAATTTCTGCAGATGCTTTTAAAAAACGGGATTGATGTGAGGCGCGGGATTCGGTTTTTTAGGAATTTTGCGAGTGAGAATGTTGGGGAAATTGAGAGTGAAAAGGAGATGGTTTTAAAAGCGTTTGAGGCGCTTTTGAAAGAGAATTCGTTGGTTTCCTAGGTGGTGTCATTCCGGCTTGTCCGGAATCTTCTTCATCGGCGTAAAGTGTTGTCAATTGGATAGTTCGCCTAATAGTAAATGTTTTTTAACATATTGCCTTTTAACATTATTTGAAGATTCCGGGCAAGCCGGAATGACAGTTTTTTTATATTATAATCGAAAACTTTTTAAAAATAAATCTTTTAAAAACATGAAATACACGACATTTACGACGCTTCGCACGCTTGGTTTGGTGGGAGTTATAGTTGCGGCATTTTTTGGGATTTCGCAGTGTAATTCGGGTGATGCGCCGGAAGCGTTGCCGCGTGAAACGCGGACTCAAACACAAACGCAGCAGATTCCACAGCAGACGCAGACGAGAACGCAGCCACAGGTGACGTCGCCGGGTGCGACAATTCAGTATGGCGCGGAAAATCTGGCGAAAACGACGAATGATGACGCTGTTTTTAAAACGCAAATGGAGCCGACGTCGCTTGGGAAGCCGGATGATAAGAATGGCGGGCTGAAGCGGACGGTGCGGAAAAATGGTTTGAAAATGTATTTGAAAAGTGATACGCACAAGGGCTATGATTTCTGGAATCGCGTGAAGGTGGATTACCAGGATAACGGGAAGTGGGACGAGCAGTGGATTTTCTCAAAGAATGGCGCGGTGCGGCGCGAGGTGGCGGTGAAGGAGGACGAGAATTTTGACATGATTTATACACTCGAGGGAAATAACTGGGTTTTGAAAAAATAAATGGAAAATATTAGCGAAATTGAATTGCAAAAGGCGGCGCAGAAAGTGATGAGCGACCCGGCGCGAGTTTTTACAACGTCGGACGGGAAGCGGCTGCAGATTTTGGGAGCGGGGCGGCTGAATGTGCACGCAGGCCCGGATTTTCTCGATATGGCGGTGATGCTGAATGGCGAAATTGTGATTGGAAATGGCGAATTTCACCGGAAATCGTCTGACTGGCGCGACCATAATCACAGCGCAGACCCGCGTTTTAAAAACCTGCTGCTTCATATTGTGCTGGATGATAATTCGATTGAAAAATATGGCGAGGAAACGCTTGTTCTTTCTGAAAGTGATGTTGAAAAGTTTTTAAAAGAAAAAACTGAAGTGGCTGCGGATGCGTGTTCGCTGGAAGATTTGCAGCATTATGCGCTCCTGCGTTTGCTGCGGAAAACGGCGGAATCGCAGATGTTGCTGCGCGAAGATGAAGTGAAGGAAGCTACAGTGATTTCTGTTGAAAAATTTTTAATTCACTATGCAGACCGGAAGCGCCGTCCAAATTATTCGCCGGAAAATCTGGAAGGAATTATGGAAGCGCTGCCAAAATCTACAATTATGCGGTTTTTAAAAAGCGTTGCTGATGGCGCAGAAACGGACGTTCCGGCGAGTCTGAATGAAATGACGAAGCAGAAAATTGCGGGCGAAGGCGTGCATTTGCGGCGGGAAATTATGCTGAATGCAATTTTGCCGATGGCGTTGGCACAGGCAGAGGAGGAAACGCGGATTGCGCTTTTTGCATGGTTTTGGAGCACACCGGCGCTGCATTCGTACGGCATTTTAAAACGGAAATTCCCGAATTTGCCGCAGGAATTTCTCTGGCAGCAGCAGGGAATGCTGGAATATATGCGCGAGCACGGGCGCAAGAGCAACGTTGTTCGCGAAACGCTGAAGACATTTGGTTTTGCGGGTGTGCTGGATTTTTATCGGGAATCGGCGGTGTAGATTATGGCTGAATATTCAAAGGAAATTCGCAAGAAAATTGGGACGGATAAAATTCTGATTCCAGGCACGGCGTGTATTTTGCTGAATGAGAAGAATGAAATACTGTTGCAATTGCGCAGCTCGAATAAAACATGGGGCTGTCCAGGCGGGTTGATGGATATTGGCGAAACGGTGATTGAGTCTTTAAAAAGAGAAGTTTTTGAAGAAACGAATTTGAGAATTGAGAATCCGTTGCTGCTTGGAATTTATTCGGGCAAGGACTTTGAAGGGAAATATCCTAATGGCAATGAGATTGCGTCGGTGCTGATGGCATTTATTGTTAGTGAGTTTTCAGGCGAATTGCGCGGTAATGATGAATCTCTGGAAATGAAGTTTTTTAAAATTGATGAATTGCCCCAAAATCTGCACCGTCATCATGCACCTTACTTATGTGATTTTAAAAAGTGGTTTTTAAAAGAGCTTGAAATTCCGGTCGTTTTTTAAAAACTATGAATATTCTTTTCGTGTGCAGTAAAAATAAATGGCGGAGCAGAACGGCGGAAACGATTTTTAAAAACTCGCAAATCCACAATGTGAAGTCAGCCGGAACTGATCCCGGTGCACGTGTGAAGCTGTCGGAAAATATGTTGAGCTGGGCGGATGTGATTTTTGTGATGGAGGATAAGCACAGGAGGATTATTCAGCAGAAATTTCCTTCAAAAGTTTTTAAAAATAAGATCGAGGTGCTGGAAATTCCTGATGCTTATCAGTATATGGATGAGGAATTGATTCTGACACTGAAAGCTGCGATGCAACCGTATTTTTTGTAGATTTGTAAGTGTGTGGAAATTTTAAATTTTTTAAAAACCATGAAAGAAAATACATATAAAATTGAGTGTACAACGGAAGAAACGTGTAACCCGAACGGCTGGTTTGTGCAGAAAATACTGAATTATAAAGGCCA
>JAZKFS010000024.1:0-24734 GCA_040386315.1 Bacteroidota bacterium | reverse complement strand
GCCGGAGTATTGACCAGCAGTGTTACGAACCGTCCATCGGTATCCTGACCACAAAATCGTGTTCTGTGCTGTAGGTGCCGTTACCGTTGTCGTAGTATCTACAATTGGAGTCGTTGTTCTGGTTTTTCTTCCTGCAATCTCATCTCCTTTGCCGCTATTTTGTACGGTTTCCGGTGCCATTGCTAATTCCGACGGGTCAGAACATGAGCTTATCGCAACCATTGAAACAAGCGCAAATGCTGAGTACGAAAGATAGCTTTTAGCATTCTTAACCGCGTTTTCTATATTGCTTTTTAACATAGATTCGTGCCTCGTAAATTTTGATTGAAAAATATTACTTGGACGTGTGGTGATGCCTCTGGCATTGATCGAGCTGAAGAAAAAACTAAGGCGGAATTTTTAGAATGTTCTTTTAAAGAACTATATGAAGTTTCTCTGAAAATCGTTGTTTAGATAGTTTGTAGTTTAAAAAGGTTTAATCAAATTACTTAATCTTTAAATAAACTTTTTAAAAACTACGCTATCAATCAAACTCACCAATTAGACACAAATCTTGAGAATAAGTTTAAAACTATATCATTTTCCTTCGATTTCTTTTAAAAGCGCTTTTGCTTCATTTTTACGTTCATCATCGCCTAAGGTCTGTATTTTTAAAGCAGGAATTTTTAAAAGCTCTCGCCGTGCTTCATCATATTGATCTTCTTCAATAAGCGCGCGGGCATAATCAAGGTGCGACATTATATATGCAGGATTGAGATCAACGGACTTTTTTAAAAATGTAAGTGCATCATCAATATTCCCAAAACCAAGGCCAAGGGGCATTCTGACAAATTTTGGCTTTTCGGCAAGTTTAAAATGCAAACGTCCTAAAACATAATATGCCAGGGCAAGCTGCCCGTTTCCGCCGTTATTCAGTGAGATCGCTTTTTTTACATCCTGGTTAACGGACTTTACTAAATCCGCCGCACCGAAAACGCCTTTAAAAAGAGCAAGTTTTCCTGTTACAATCCCACGCCATAAATATCCGTGCATTCCCTGCGGATTTGCCTTGATTGTTCGCTCTGCTAAATCTTTTGCCTGAAATAATATTTTCTCCTGGTCTTTTTCCGGCAGCGTTTCCGTATAGCCTGAATAGATACGCGTCGCGCGCCAGAGAATATCATAATTATCAGGTGCAAATTTTAAAAGCTCGTCAATTGCCTTTTTTGCCTGTGGTATCTGAAGTGACGCGTATAATTCCTCCGGCTTTTTTAAAAGCTCTTCGGTTGTTTGAGATTGTGCAGAAAATTGAACAAAGAGAAGGAAAGTCAGCGCAGATATAAATAGGGTGAAAGATTTCATATTACGTAAAATTTTAAAGAATAAAACATTAAGCAATATTGCAGAAAAAAACTTTTAAAACCAACAAAAAAGTTTTTAAAACCATAGAGTTATATCCGCTAAATCCCGCCTGCAATCGTCTTGAGAATGGAATTTTCAGATATAAAAGAGACTGAACTTATATGGTTATTTTATGTTGAAAAAAAAGTAAGGATTTTTTAAAAGTTTTTAAAAGGAAGGAATAATGAAGAAAAGCTCGGAAATAACGATGCCTCAGCAGAATGAATTCGAGAAAGCAGAAACCGAATTGCGTACGCAGCTTCTGAATGCGCAGTTTGATCTGCAGGAAAAGAAAGTACCGGTGATCATCGTCGTGTCCGGAATGGACGGCACAGGAAAAGGCGCGCTTGTGACACGTTTAAAAGAATGGTTTGACCCGTCAGCGGTGGAAGTGCACGCATCTAACCGTCCGTCGGATGAAATTGAGGAACGCCCGTTCTTCTGGCGCTACTGGAATACGCTTCCCTCCAGCCAGCAAATTGGTTTATATTTTGGAGGCTGGTACACGCCGCCGATGAAAGAATATATTTCCGATGAAAGCCCGTCAAATAAAAAAGCCAAATCTGATCTTTTAAAAAAGATGGAAGAGGTCGCAGAGTTTGAAACGATGCTTGCAGCGAATGGAACGCTCATCGTAAAAATCTGGCTGCACATGTCGAAGCGCGAACTTTCCGAGCGTTTTCAAAGTATGAAGGAAAATGAGCGCGGCCACTGGAAATTCGACGATAAGGAATGGACAGACCTTGTGAAATACGACCGCTTTGGCGAGATGTTTTCCAACGTTTTAAAAAGTACGCACGCGGACTACGCGCCGTGGCATATGATCCACGCGCTGGACGTGGGCGATACACATCTGGAAGCCGGGCGATTTCTTTTAAAGAAAATGCAGGATGCGATTGACGGAAAATTACCAAAACCACGATTTGATGCAAAACCTGTAAAAGAAAAGCTGAAAATCCGCGAATCTGTTTTAGAAAGCGTGGATCTGACGCAAAAATTAGACGAAGATAAATTTAAAAAAGAGTCGCTTAAACTCCAGGAAAAGCTGCATGACCTTGCGTGGAAATTACAGGAAAAACGTATTACAGCGCTCATCACATTTGAAGGTTGGGACGCAGCGGGAAAAGGCGGAGCGACGCGACAGATTTTAAAAGCAGTTGACCCGCGCTTGTATAAGCTGATCCCATTTTCACATCCGAGCGAAGACGATAAAGCGCATCATTATTTGTGGAGATTTTGGAAACATATTCCGCGTGATGGCGGAATTGCCGTGTACGACCGCACGTGGTACGGGCGCGTGCTTGCCGACCGCATTGAGAAAAATATCACGGAAGAGGAATACCTGCGCACGTATGGCGAGATCAATACTTTTGAAGAGCAGCTCGTCGAGCACGGCGTTGTGCTGGTAAAATTCTGGCTGCATATTTCCGCCGACGAGCAGCTACGGCGCTTTAAAGCACGCGAGAAACTTCCGCACAAACGCTACAAGCTGACCGACGCCGACTGGCATAACCGCAAACTGCGCGCGAAATATCTTGTTGCCGCCGATGATATGTTTGCCGTGACAAATACGAAAGCTGCACCATGGACAATTCTTGGCGCGGAAGACAGATATTTCACGCGCATACAGGTTTTAAAAACGGTGATTGCGCGGATGGAAAAGGCTTTAAAAGGAAAATAAGAGTTTTAAAAAATCTTTATAAAGAACCTGTTGTGTAGAAAAAACATAACGGGTTTTTTGTTTTTAAAACTGATTTCTTGGTAAATTGCAGGAAATCTTTTAAACACACTATGAATCAGGAATTCACCATAAACTTCTGCCCTTTTTGCGGAACACAGCGTGTGCCAGAAGCGAATTATTGCGCCCGCTGCGGAACGGATCTTGAAAGTGTTCTCAATGAGCCGGAAGAAAATCTGAAGATCACGATTGGCGAATTTTTCCCGCGCCTGGTTGATGCGCTGGAAGATGTTTCGATCGCCAATCTTTTAAAAACGATTTCTACTGCAAAGAATATTCTTCTCTATCCTTTTCGCTATGCTGTATATCTGCGTGAAGGCAAACTTGCGCCGTTGTTTACGATTCTCGTGATGGCGACTTTTGCCGGAGCTTTTAAACTTTTCCTGCATCCTTTCACCAAACCGCTGATGGAAAAGCTGGACATGGGGAATGACGTCGGCAATGCGATGCTGCAATTTGTTTTATACGTTTTTCTTGCGACATTTTTTGGATATTTGGCGGTTGTCGTGGCGCGGATCATTCATAGCGTTTTAAAACTTCGCGTAGAGCGGACGCGATTTGTGTATGCGATGGTGAGCGTGTTTTCGATTCTTTCTTTTGCGGCGGATGTCGTCAGCCCATTTTGGATCGCGGCTATTGAAAATGGTTCGGTTACGTGGTGGCAGACGGAAATTACACGCGCTTCGATTACAACGATATATTGTTTTTTGACATATCAAAGTCTTCGTCGGGAAGCTGTATTTTTAAAAGAAAATGTTGCAGTTCTACCATAAAAAATCCCCTTTTAAAAACTCATGTATATCCCAAATCTCTACCGCGAAGACGACCGCAAGTTTTTAAAAAGCTTCATGCGGCAATTCAGCTTTGCAACGCTCATTACTTCTGAAAATGAAACCCCGATTGCAACGCATCTCCCATTTGTAATTGAAGAGCGCGATGAAAAAATTATTCTCACCACGCACATGGCTGAACTGAATCCGCAATGGAAATCTTTTAAAAACCGCACTCTTGTAATATTTCAGGAGCCGCATGGCTACGTTTCTCCAACGCTTTATGAGAAAAAAGTGAATGTGCCGACGTGGAATTATATCGCCGTTCATGCGTATGGAATTCCCAAAATTCTGGAAGGAAATGCTTTAAAAATTGAAGTTTTGCAAAAGATGTTCCAAAGCTACGAAGCGGCTTTTAAAACGCAGTGGGAAGAGTTGCCCGAGAAATATAAGTCTGCGCTTTTACAAGAAATCGTCGCGTTTGAAATTGAAGTAACGGAAATTCAGGGAAAGCAGAAATTGAGCCAGAATAAAACTTTTAAAGAGCGCGAGAATATTATCAATAATTTTGAAAAAAGCGGCGATGGTGCAGCAAAATCTCTTGCCGGATTTATGAAAAATTATCCTTTTAAAAAATGAGCAAACAACCTGTAAATCCGGGGAAACTGGAATTTGACGCGATGATTTTTAAAGCCGGTGATAATAACGGCTGTGGAGTTAAAATGCCTTTTACCGTACAGGAAATGTTCGGTGTGAATGGCCAGGTGAAAGTCGTTGGTACATTTGATGGCGAGCCATTCCGAACCTCGATTGCGCCGTACTCCACAGGAAATTTTATCGTCATTAAAAAAGATGTTCGCGCAAAGATCGGTAAGGAAGCCGGCGACACGGTTCGCATTGTAATGGAACTTGACACCGCGCCGCGTATAGTTGATGTGCCGGAGGATTTTAAAACTGTTTTAAAAGAATTTCCCGCTGAAGAAGAATTTTTTAAAAAGATCAGTTTCACGCACCAAAAGGAATATGTGAACTGGATAAATGACGCCAAAAAGCAGGAAACGCGCGAGCGGAGAATTTTAAAGGCAGTTGAAATGATGCGGGAAGGCAAGCGCGGAAAATAGTTTTTTTTAATTATTTAAAATAGTAAATTCTACACGGCGGTTCTGCTGACGATTTTCCTCGCTATCATTTGGTACAAGCGATTTTATTTTGCCATATCCTTTCCAAATAACACGCTTGTCTTCGATTCCTTTGCTGATAAAATAATCCGCTACAGCTTTTGCGCGATCCTGGGATAGTTGTTTGTTCTTTGCATCATTACCCACATTATCAGTATGACCGCTTACTTCAATACGGACATTCGGATTTGTTTGCAAAAATTCAACTGCGCGATCAAGTTCTGGAAAGGATTCTTCACGGAGAATTGAAAGGCCGAAGTCAAAAAAAATATTGTTAAGCCGTATAGTTGCTCCTACTTCAATTGGAGCCAGGTAAAGATTTCTCTCAATTTCTTTATATGCTTTTAAAGTATCAACATTTAGATTATCGCTTATCGCATAAAAACCTTCTTTAGCTCCTAAAAAACTGTATATCTGACCGGCAGGAAGAATGATTTTATACCCGCCTGTGATAGAATTACTACTTGCAACTCCAACTTCATTATTCGTTTTTAAAGTATGATAGGAAATGTCCACCTGTAATGGTTCACCGGTTTTGCTGTTAAGCACTTTTCCATAAACTAATACCACAGGATTGGGGCGCAATGATAAAGGAAGTTCAAATCTGAAAAGATCAGTACCGCCAATCGCATTTTCAGTGGAAGCCAAATAAGCATAATCTCCAGAAGCCGGTATAGTAAATGAGCCATCATCACCGGGAGAATTTATAGCAGGGCCGAGATTAACAGGTTCAGTCCACTTTGACCAGGAGTCATCAAGGCGCCGCGTCATAAATATATCTGTACCTCCATATCCGGGTTTTCCACCGGAAGCATAATATAGTGTAATTCCATCAGCTGCCAGAAACGGAGTATCTTCAGGTCCGATTGAGTTAATTATAGAACCCAGATTTTTTGGTTTAGACCATTTTCCATCCTGCTGAAGAAAAGAAACATAAATATCATTATCTCCATAAGAATCATCCGGCATAATACTCATCAAGATAGCCTTACGGTCAGCAGACATTGTAAAGTTATACCAGTTATTATGATGAACAAAATTTTTGATAATAACTTTTTTGGGAATTATCCAGTCATTTTGATTTCGCTGGGTAATTGAGATCCCACTACCTCTATGAATGCCATTGGTATCATAAAGATTCGCAACAAGCATAGTATTATTATCAGGAGTAATAGAAATTACCCAATTTGGGGCAGGATTGTTGAGAGGCCAGCCAACATTTTTAGCTCCGCTCCATACTCCGGAGGCCTCAAGCGTTGAATACCAGATTTCCTCCGCATCTTTTATCCCACCGGTATTCTCAGCATTATACCGTGACGAAAAATATAAGGTAGTTCCATCCTGTGATATTACAGGCAGAATTTCGTCATAAGGTGTATTGATATTGCTTCCAAGGTTTTGTTTTTCAATATTTACTGGAATATCTGAAGCAATTTTAATTTCTGTATCTTGAAAAATCAAAAGATGGTCAATAGCTATTTTTAATTCTCCTGTAACGCCAAAACCTATATCCGTTCCGCTAAACGGAAGAAATTCGGTAGATAAAACTTTGATATTATTTATAAAGAAAAAATTACTATCCTGATTACGGCTAATTCTAACAATGTTTTGAGATTGCAAGAAGTCGGATGAAGTTTTTTGAACATTCCGTGAAAGTTGGATCTGCCCATTTCGGATAGATTGTACTACTAGTTGACTGTTTAAAATAACGCATCTATTGAAGTTTTGAGAATTCCCACCTCCCCAAACTACTTCAAAACTACTGTTATCGCTATAGTTTCCAAGCCGCTGAAACTTAATCTCTATAATAAAATCTTTCGTCGGATCTATAAACATAGTACGCATTCTTTTTAAAGAATTACTGCGTATTAAGCTGTGAAGAATGTACTGTCCTGAAGATACGTTCGCAGTAAAAGCGCTATTTTCAACAATCCCCCAAGCGCGGGCATTATTATCAAAATCTTCTCTTATCCAAACTTTTTCCTGAGCGTGCGAATTATAAAAAACTATTAAAAAGTGTACTATTCCTATCAGCAAAAGCTTCATATCAAAAGAATTATTCAGTTATAAAAAGAAACTTAATATACAAAGATATTTATATTCCCTCCACTTTTAAAAACGTACCTGAATGCGGTGCAACGTGGAGTTTTACCGGATCGCCGCCCTGAAGTTTTTCAAATTGCTCGGGTGTTACTTCCCGATAGACGTCATCAATAACTGCATAATAAAAATCCCCGCGCGATGAAGTTACCTTCCAGTTTTTGCTTAATATTTTCACGTTGCTGCGTTGCTTATCCGTGATAACGGTTTTAACGATATTTTTTCTGCCCTCACTAATATCGCGCTGAAACGGCGAAATTCTTTTAAAAAGTATAAAGAATATTCCTCCGGCAACTGCTGCAATGATTGACCAATATATCCCGATATTTACCATGCGTGGAAGATTGAACTGTTTCACCGCAGGATAAATGGCAAACAGAAAAACCAGGATGAGAATTATAAACGCGACAAAACCGCCGATTACACCCAAAAATAATGTCCATCCTATTCGCTTATTACGAAGTCTTTTTAAAAGCTGCTCTTCCTCCATCGAGAGCGGCGCAGAATCGTAGATTTGCCCGCCGTTTAAAAGCGCTTTTTTCTTTTCGCGGTCGCTGGCAAAAACCGGTTTTTTCTCACTTTCCCCGCGCTCAGTATTGCTGTAGAGTTCCGTAACTTTTAAAACCTCGCCGGACTTCGGCAGCATTTCCATTTCAATAATATCGCCCGTTTGAAAATTATTATAATGAACCGAACTCACACTGATTTCCTGACCCGACATGATGAAATAATTATACGTGGTGGTGCTTCGGTTTTTCCCGGTTCCGCTTGAGCTGGTGTGCGATTTTTTATCGTCAATTCTGCCCCTGATGATTTTTTTCTGCCCGAATTTTATATCGCGATGCGCATTCCATAACAGCATTGCAACAATAATAAAAGGGAAAACGGCAAAAACCAAACCGAATATTTTAAAACCCATATCCGGCGCTTTCCCGATTATAAAATACAAAACTGAATACCAAAACACGAAAAATACACACATCCCAAGCAGGGTTTTTGTGCGCTTTGTTTTGATAGTCTGAATTTCTTCGGACATGAGCGGAATGAATTTTTCAGAATATTCGGTTTTAAAAGTGTCAGTTTTCATGTGGCTGAATATTTAAGATTATTTTGGATGCAGGTGTAATATGTACATTAATCAACTGCCCTATATGGCAGTCGGCATATTGCCTGGGTGTCACAATATAGCCTTCTCCGTTTGCAATGATCTGGTGTGTTTTTCTCGTTGATGAAAAACGCATGCCGTTTATTGTAATACCCTCCTTTCGCCAGCCGAGCCGTCCTTTTCCCTCAACGCTTGTAGAGATGATCTGTTTGCTGCCTTTTTTAATGTCTTTTTGGTACGGTAAAAACTTCCTAATGATAATGATTCCTCCTATTGCTGCGAATAGCAATGTATCTCCCATCGGGATGAAATCTGTGAGAAAACTAAGGAACGGAAACAAAGAATGATAGAAAATAATAAAAATAACTATTGAAAAAGCCAGGTAGGCCGTATGTTGATTCCTCTCTCGTATGACAGCCGTGATCTCTTCCGCGGTCATAAGGGAATCAGTAATTATCGGCGGCAGCGATGCTGGTTTTAAAACCTTTACTTCCTCGGGCTCCTCTACAATTGCTGCATCAGTATTTCCTGTTGTTCCCTGATAATCTTCTGTTGGAACAGTCTTTTTAAAATCTGTAACTAATGTTCCTAATTTATATGGAATGAACAGCTTCGGTACTTTTAATTTTTTTTTGTTTATCGGCTTTTTTTTCTGCTCGCCAAGTTTTTTTATAGAAAATACCTTATCAGTGATAGTCGTATGCAATTCTATAATATCACCCTCTTCAAAAAGAAAATAGTCAGGCCGAGTTACTTCCCATTTTTCGCCGCCAACCATGAAAAAGTATGTATGAATATTTCTGCGCTTTTGCCTTCGTACCTGCGTAATTTTAGAATCAATATTTCCGGTTATCACATTTTTTGTACCTGCAGAAATATCGTTATGACTTTTAAAATACATATACGCACCCATTGCAACAGGAATCAGGATCAAATAAAAATTTTCAGCTAAATAACCAACTCCGGTTAAAAGGACGGCAAGAATTCCTACGGTGATCATTTCATGCGAAAAATCCTTTTTTAAAATCGCAATATCTTCCGGCAGTAAATCGGCAGATTTCCTTGAGAACGGTATCAATGCTTGTGATGAGCGAGATTCCATAATGGGTGTTGCTATGGTGAATGAAAACTTTCAGGTGATAATGCAAAATGCACAATTCTTCGTTTTAAAAAAAATCTTTTAAAAATTACCATACCTTTTTCGCAATTCTTTTAAAAATCAGTAATTTGCACTTTACTCTTCACCAGATCACTTTTTAAAAAGATTTTTAAAAACCAATGCCACAACGCTACAAGTATTACGACCTGCTCATGGCCGCCTTCGTCACCGTGCTCATCTGCGCGAATATGATCGGCGCCGCAAAAATTGTTACGCTTTGGGGATTTACCTTTGGCGCGGGGATTTTATTTTTCCCGCTCAGCTATCTTTTTAACGATATTCTCACGGAAGTGTACGGCTACAAACACTCTCGCAAAGTGATCTGGGCGGGATTTATCGCGCTGGTATTTGCCTCGCTTATGGCGCTGCTCATCGTCGGGCTCCCTCCCGCTGCCGGCTGGAATGACCAGGCAGCATACGAAACAGTTTTTGGCGGTACGTGGCGAATTGTACTTGCGTCGCTCATCGCATTCTGGGCAGGCGAATTTGTCAATTCATTTGTTCTGGCAAAATTAAAAGTGAAAACAGAAGGGAAATTCCTCGCACTTCGCACGATCGCGTCAACGGTTTTTGGCGACGCGGTTGATTCGCTGATCTTCTACCCGATCGCATTTTACGGGGTTTTCAGTAATGATCTTTTAATTACCGTGATGCTCACAAATTACGTTTTAAAAGTTCTGTGGGAAGTTCTGGCAACGCCAATTACGTATAAAGTTGTCGGCTTTTTAAAACGTCGCGAGCAGGAAGATTACTACGATGTCAATACTGATTTCAACCCGTTCTCTGTAAAAGTCTAATTTTTAAAAACTTCTTTTAAAATATATGTTCACCGCAATTTTTGATGATATTAACCGCGACAAACGCTGCGAAGCGAATAAGGAAGGACGCCACTTTTCGATCTTTCATAAAGTGACGGCGGCGGCCGTGCTGGTGTATGCGGTAATTCTCGGGCTGGAGAGTTTTAAAAATTATAATATCAATCACATCCTCCACGCGCTCGATGTCGGGATCACCATTTTTTTCGGCATCGAGCTTGTGCTGCGGATGATAGCCGAGAGCTACCACGTGGACGACAGCGATCCTGATTTCCCCATTCAACACACCTGGCTGGACTTTTTTAAACAGCACGTGTGGGTGACGAATAGCGACGGCGTCACGGTTTTAAAACGGAAATTCACGCACGATAATTTCTGGAATATCTTTGATTTTACCATTATCACGGCAAGTATCCTCGCGCTGGTTTTCCATTTTACTTCGCATCCTGAACTGATCTTCGCTGCAAGGCTTTTGCGAATTTCCAGAATTTTAATGCTGTTCGATTCGTTTGAAGGAATCCGCGTCACACTTGACAAAGTAATAAAAGTTTTACCGACGGTTCTCCATTTCGGCTTTCTGCTTTTCACGCTTTTGTATTGCTACGGCATTTTGGGAACATTCCTCTTTGCTGAAAGGCCGGAATATTTCGGCAATATTTTCACCGCGCTCATGACGCTTTT
This sequence comes from Bacteroidota bacterium, assembly GCA_040386315.1. GTDB lineage: Bacteria > Bacteroidota > Ignavibacteria > Kapaibacteriales > DASPKH01 > DASPKH01. Next base: position 13,808 of record JAZKFS010000024.1, on the reverse strand, counting down.
TAAAACGCTGACGCTCGACGGTTGGACGGAAACAATGGGCGATCTTGCAACGACGTATGAATTTGCGCCGATGTATTTTATATCTTTTGTCATCATGACGGCACTCGTGTTTTTAAATGTTTTCATCGGTGTTTTGAGCGATTCTGTCAATAACGAATTTTCCAACAAACAGGAAGAAATTATTGCGCGGCAACAGCAAATTCAGGAAGAAGAAGTGCGCATGAGGAATATTCTCCGCGAGGAAATGGCGTGCATCGCCGAAATGCATAATGATTTAAAAACCCTGCATGACGAGATTCGCCGCGAGCGCATTGAACTGCAAATCGGAAAAAAGGAAGTTCTTTAAAAATGCTTTTAAAACCATTTATCCAGGTCGCCGGAATCATTGACCAAGCTGAAGCCGATATGCTCGTGCGCTGCGGCGTGAAATATCTTGGCTTCCCGCTAAGGCTGGATTTTCACAAGGAAGATCTGAGCGATGATGAAGCTGCGAAAATCATTCGTTCGCTACCCGAGGGACATCACGGCGTTCTTATTACGTATTTGAAAACTGCTGATGAAATCAACGAACTTCTTTTAAAAATTGGCGCGAATCACGTACAAATTCACGGCGAAATTTCTTTAAAAGAACTCCAAAAATTGCGCCGGATTCGCCCTGATGCAGTGCTTTTAAAAAGCCTTGTCATTCGCCAAAATAACCTCAACGAACTTATCCACATTTCAAAAACTTTTTCTTCATTCATAAACTATTTCATCACTGACACTTACGACGAAACGACGGGCGCAAGCGGCGCAACAGGCAAAATGCACGACCTGTGGAAAAGTGGACAACTTGTGGAAAACTCTTTAAAACCAGTCGTTCTTGCCGGAGGTTTGCGCCCGAAAAATGTTCGTGAAGCAATTATAAAAGTGCGTCCGTCGGGTGTAGATGTTCACACCGGAGTGGAAAATTCCGACGGACGAAAAGATGAAACGAAAGTACGCGAGTTTTTAAAAGAAGCGGAAAAGGGTTTTAAAGAGATTGGGTTTTAAAAATAAAGTCCGTATTTTTTAGGAAAAACGGACTTTTCTTGAAAGAGTTTTTTTACTGTTTTACAATCCTTTCTGTGAGAATTTTCTTATTGCTATTGGTCATCCTGACATAATATATACCAGCCGGGAGTGCTGACATATCAAAAGAATTTTCCGCATTATTCCACTCCAGCGAAAACTTTTCACCAAGAATATTGGTAACTTCTATTGCTTCAGGAGTAAAATCCATTTCTTTTAAAAGCGACACTTTCCCACTCGTTGGATTAGGAAAAAACTCATTTGTAAAAGCTCCATTTCCCTCATAAACAGAAGTTGTCGGCGAATATGTCGTTCCCGTCGAAGTATTATGCCCGGACTGCGGCCCTGTATTTCCCGCCTGCACAATGCCGTAATAATTTAATCCGACGGTGTACGGAAAAACAGGCGCATGATTTTCATCAATCGTCACAAAATACGCGTAAATGCCATCCGGATATTCCGGCGTTTTGCAAATTCTGCCATTGTACTCATCCAAATCGCCCAAATCTTTTAAAAACTCATAATCCTCGATAAATTTTCCCAGCGGATTTTGCGCGTTGATAGCCGGACCGTATTGCGCCAGTGAAAGCTGTGTGCCGTCGGCTAAGGTTGTCCGGTCAGAAATATTCCGCAGGCGATAGCTCGTGCGCATCCGCGTGATAGCACCCGTGCCATCAGCGTTTTTAAAAGCATACGCGCCGTAAATCGGGAAGCCGTCGAACGCGTAGCCGATAAGCGGCGAATGCTTTGAGCTGTCGCGGTCGTCGTAGAGGCACGTCGGGTTCACGTGGTGATGGTACTCGCCATTTGGTGCGGGATGCCCGAGGCATTCGTCAAAGCTCGCGCCTTCATTCGGCAGCGCGTCCTGGTTCCAGATTTTCTGATTATTATACGAAAACGCATCCTTCGCATTAAAAATACTCACACCGTTTTTCCAAACGCCGATGTGGCCGAGCGGTGTTGCCGTTTTCGTACCGGTTTTCATCTGCGGCGAACGTGTGATTTTAAAACAGAAATTCTGGTTCGCCGGCTGGTTCGGATTTCCCGTCCACGGCCCGATGTCGTAGCCCGGAATGCACGTCGCGCTCACGTACACATCCGTCGCGGTGTACTGCACGAGCTGCACGTTCGTCGGAATGCCCTTGTAGCCCGTCGAGCCGTCGGTATTAATTACCCACGAGGTGATTTCCGGCGTGAGCATCTGCGCACCGGCAAGCTGTGCCGTGAGAAATGCGGCAATGAGGAGAAGTTTTTTCATGCGTAATGAAGGTGAAAATGTGTGAAACTCAGTTGGTTTTTTTAAAGAGCTTTTAAAACGGGATTTGGTTACAAATAAGGGGGTGGAGTTCGTAATGAAAGTGAAGAATTCTGATTGAGGCGTTTAAAGATATAACATCATCACTCATACTTCTTTAATTCATCTAACATCCAATTTTGAAGTGCACTCATCGCAGGCGATTCCTTTTTAAGAGTCGCTTTTATGAATCTTTTAAAGTCGGGATTATCTGAAAGGTCAGTTCTTTTCGTTACTTTGGTGAATTCTTTTAAAGTGGTTCCTAAGTTATATTCTTCTGTAGTAATTTTAACTGCTTCTGCACAGCATCGAAGCCATTGGTCGCTTGCTGGCGAGAGAACTACAATATAATGTAGCGTGCCGCCTTTGTTGCATTTAATGACAAAATAGCAATCTTTAAAAGTAAAGCAAACCGTAAAATCCTGGATGAAATAGCCGGGAATATTTTTCTTATCATTATCAATGATAGCGATTACTAAACTATTCTGATGAATAGTTTCCATCTTCCGCGAAACATCAGAAATCCCACTTGCTCGATAAATATTACTGCAAACTTGTTTAGGAATAAGAGTCTTTGCAATCTCTTCCGTCGCGTGGTCTTCGCCAAAAATTACTTTCTTCATTAGGCTTCGCTGATATATTTATCCAGATTTAAAAAAATATCGAAACCATACTCAAGTAACTCCTGAATTTCATCTTGATTTAATGCTCGTGCTGTGGTTTGATAATCTTTATACGAAGTGACAAATAAAGCCAATTCATCAAAAGGTGTATTTTCAACAATTTTACTCAATAAATATGGATTGTGCGTAGTAAGGAAAAACTGGTTACTTTTTGAATCCATAATTTTCTCTGCAAGCGCCTGAATGTACGGCGGATAAGAGTTTGTTTCAGGTTCTTCAAAAAGGAGAACTGAGTTTTTATTAGACTCAATTGCTGTGTAATAGAAAATGATTCGCTGTAGAGTATCTGCAATTTGAGAAAAAGGATAAAAATGCAATACGCCGTTGACAAATTTCACAATTGCATACGTTTTGTCTTCAGCCTGATAACCCAGGCTTAATCCATATTGTTGAAATAATGGAGCTACTTCGTCGAGAAGTGATTTGTTTTGCTGTAAAACGCTAAAGAGATTATTGCCAAATGCTGGAAGTAAATGTCCGTTATATGAATCTTTTCCAAAAGACCTACTTGAATTAAAAGTAAACTTCTTAATAATAGGGTTGGGAATTGTTTGAGTACTATACTCTGGACTTAACATTCCTTTCTCACCAAGCTGCGAGGCAAATATTTGAATTTTAGACTGTGCTTCGGCCCGCTGTTTTAAGGAAAGCGTATTTGAATCAACATGATCCATAATTTGATCTGTTTCAATCGCTTCTTTACCATTAATCCCTGGGGTTAGAAGCAACCTATATCGTTCATTATTTGAGAAATACCATAAAAAAGCGCTGCCAATATTTGTAATTACCTCAATTAATTTCTCACGATCATGATCGTAAAACAAATGATTTGGAATATCAAATCTGATGAAATCCGTTAGATTATGTGAACCCCTTCCGTTTGCAGCACAAAATAAAGAAAGCGCCTCCAAAATATTGGATTTCCCAACATTGGGTTTTCCAATAAACAGGTTGATTCTTTTTGTAGTAATCTCTAAATCTTTAATAGACTTGAAATTTTTGATATGAAGGTCGGTTATCAGATTTTCCATATTCAACGGATTTTTAAAAACAACAATAGCCAAATTTAAGAATTTAATGATTAGAATATCAAAATAATTCCCACTTGCATTCCCACCCGCAAATTTCCTATCTTTGCTCCCCTTTTGTTTTTAAAAACCAATCATGAACCAAAAATAATGCTGAATATACCACAGCTTTTGTCGGCTGAGCTTTCGTTAAAACCGTTCCAGGTGGAGGCGGCGCTTGGGCTTTTTGAGGAGGGCGCGACGGTGCCCTTCATCGCGCGCTACAGGAAGGAAAAAACGGGTGAAATGAATGAAATCGTGCTGCGCCAGCTTTTCGACAGGTTTACGTACCTGACGGAGCTGGAGGAGCGCAAACAGACAATTCTCGTGTCCATCGGCGAGCAGGGCAAACTCACGGACGAGCTGCGCCGCAAAATTGAAAATACGTTCCAAAAAACAGAGCTGGAAGACCTTTATCTTCCCTTCCGCCCGAAACGCCGCACGCGCGCGACGATTGCAAAGGAAAAAGGCCTGGAGCCGCTGGCGAACTTTTTAAAAACGCTGAATGCGCCGGGTGGAAACAATTTATGGAGTGATTTTAAAAACGAAGCCGAAAAGTTTATTTCCGAGGCGAAAGGCGTTGCGAGTGTGGCCGAAGCGCTTGCGGGCGCGAGTGATATCCTCGCCGAGGAGCTTGCCGAAAGGGCGGAGCTACGCGCGTTTGTCCGCGATTACTTTTTAAAAACGGGCGTTTTTACGTCGCGCATCAAGGATGAATTTCCGGCGGGCACGACGAAATTTGAGATGTATCGCGATTTTAAAGCGCCGGTGCGCGATATTCAGCCGCATAATATGTTGGCGCTGCGCCGTGGCGAGTCGGAAGGAATTCTCGCGTTTGACCTCCATTTTGAGATTGAGCCGATTCTTGAATATCTTGAAAAAAAGGAGATTTTCACAAGCCACACCGAACTTCGCGCGTTTTTAAAAACGATGGTGAAGGACGCATTCGACCGGCTGATGAAAACGACGCTCACGGGCGAGGTTCGGCTGGATAAAAAGTTTTATGCTGACGAAAAATCCATTCATAATTTTGAGCTAAATCTCCGCGAACTCCTGCTGTCAAGCCCTGCGGGAATGAAACCGACGCTCGGCGTTGACCCCGGATTTCGCACGGGCTGCAAGGTTGCCGCGATTGACCATACGGGGAAATTCATGGAATACAAAGCGATTTTTCCGCATCAATCGAAAGGCGAACGCGAGCAATCGGCTGCGGTTTTAAAACATTTTATCAAAAAATATGCAATCGAGCTCATCGCCATTGGCAACGGAACCGCGAGCCGCGAAACGGATGAATTCGTCGGCGAGGTTTTAAAAGAGCTGGAAAATCCGCCGGTGAAAGTAACGGTGAATGAGTCCGGCGCGTCGGTCTATTCCGCGAGCGAAGTGGCGATTGAGGAATTTCCCGACCTTGACGTGACGGTGCGCGGTGCGATTTCCATTGCGCGACGCCTGCAGGACCCGCTTGCCGAGCTGGTGAAAATTGACCCGAAATCCATCGGCGTCGGGCAATATCAGCACGATGTGGACCAGAAACTTTTAAAAAAGAAGCTGGAAGAAACCGTGGAATCGTGCGTGAATTTCGTTGGCGTAGACCTCAATCTCGCGTCCAAAGAACTGCTCAGCCACGTGGCCGGACTGACGGAAACCGTTGCAAAAAATATCGTGAACCACCGCAATGAAAACGGCGCTTTTAAAAGTCGGAAAGAACTTTTAAAAGTGGCAAAATTCGGGCCGAAAGCATTCGAACAGGCGGCGGGTTTTTTAAAAATCCGCAACGGGAAAAATCCGCTGGATAATTCTGCTGTTCACCCGGAATCGTACGGAATTGTTGAAAAAATGGCGGCGGATTTGGGCGTGGAATTAGCCGAAATCACGAAAGCTGCGGATAAATTAAAACAGCTCAATATCAAAAATTACATCACGGAAACCGTTGGCGAGCCGACGCTCCGCGACATTCTCGCCGAACTGGAAAAGCCCGGCCGCGACCCGCGCGCAGAATTCAAATACGCGAGTTTTAAAGAAGGAATCAACTCCATGAAAGACTTGCGCCCCGGCATGGAGCTGGAAGGCGTCGTGACCAACGTAACGGCTTTCGGCGCGTTCGTGGACATCGGCGTTCACCAGGACGGCCTCGTGCATATCTCGCAGCTCGCCGACACCTTCGTCAAAGACCCGACCAAAATCGTGAAAGTCGGGCAAGTCGTCAACGTGCGCGTTGTAGAAGTAAATGAATCTTTAAAAAGAATTCAACTCTCCATGAAAAAAGAAGTGGGTGGTTTTAAAAAAGCGGAGGCACCGGCTTTTAAAAAGGAGGAGAAGACGTTTTCGGTGGATGATTTGAAGGCGCGGTTTGCACGGTAGATTTTCTTTTAAAAAGTATTTTTAAAACGATGGAAATCTGGGAAATATTGGACAAAAACAGGCGCAAAACCGGGAAACTCGTTGAGCGCGGAAAGCCGATGACGCAAGACGAATATCATCTTGTCGTGCATGTCTGGATTGTCAATAGCAAAGGTGAATTCCTGATCCAAAAACGCGCTCCGAATAAAACGTATCCGAATATGTGGGATATTACCGGCGGCTCGGCGATTCTGGGTGATGACAGCTTGCAGGCTGCGCTGCGGGAAGTAAAAGAAGAAATTGGTATTGAGCTTTCCGCGCATCAGGGCGAATGTTTTAAAAGCTATATAAGCCAAAATGCTGATTTCCCGCAATTTACTGATGTGTGGTTGTTTATGGCAGATTTTGATATTTCAGAGGTCGTTTGTCAGCCGGAAGTAGTTGCTGAAGCGAAATGGGCTGCTTCGGAGGAAATATTATTGATGATTAAGCGGGGTGAATTTGTGGATGCGATGCCGTATCTGGATGAGATTTTTAAAAGAGGAAAAGACGTTTTTGGTGGATAATTTAAAGGCGCGGTTTGCAAGGTAAGAAGTTTTTTAAATAGATGAATTTTTTAAAAGCACGAGAGAGTATTTTCTTGTGCTTTTTTGCTATTTTGCGCGAAATACTTCCCTATTATGTACAATTCACCTAAATACGATGGAAGAACTGGCAGACTCTACTGATGTCCTCCACATTGATACGCTTCTTGACCGTGCTCAGGAACAGATGCACGCCGCAACTGATGAAGCCATCAGCTTTCTTGAACAGGTGTTTGCGCTTGCCGAAAAGCAAAATTATACCAGGGGCAAAACCTTTGCGCTCAACATGCTTGCATGGAAAGGGTATTTAAAAGGTGATTTCCAGACGATGCTTTTAAAAGCACAAACGGCACTTCCCCTCGCTCAATCCATTGGGGATAAAAATCAGCAGGCAGGGGCGCTAATTCATATTGGGAATGCCTATTACCAAATGGGTGAATATGCTGATGCACTTGAAAACCTCATACATTCTATTGAGCTATGTAAGGAGACCGGCAACAAGCGTATGATGGGAGCCGCCATGACGAATATAGGTCATGTATATGAGGTCACAGCAGATTATGCCAGAGCGCTGGAATATTATATGAATGCGCTTGCTCTTCTTGAGGAAATAAATCTGCCTGTGGGCATTGCGGCTTCATTAGGCAATATCGGCCGTATTTATATAGATACACATAATTATTCGAAGGCGCTGGAAACTTTCAAGCGTTCTCTTAGTATCAGTGAAGAAATCGGTGATAAACTCGGGACTGCAAAAACTTTTTGCTCAATCGCCAACACGTATTTTCATTCTGAGGAATATAAAATATCCCTTGAATACCTGAAGAGAGGGCTTGAACTCCTTGAAGAAATAGGAGATAAAAGTACTATCGCGCTGGCATTAGGTAATTTCGGCAATACACTGGCGCGTACCGGTGAGCTTGATGAAGCGCTCCAGTATCATATGCGTGCGCTCGCCATAAAACTGGAAATCAATGATAAATCTGGCAGAGCTGATACTCTTAGGGAGATAGCTGATATTTACAGACTAACCGATTTTAAAGAGTTTAGTCTCCAACGGTCGGTCGAATACCTCAGGCAATCGCTGGCAATTGCAGAAGAAATTGAAGCGAAGGCATTGATTTATAGGGTAAACGAAGCACTTGCAGATGTCTATGAGCAGCTTGAGGACTGGAAGAATTCACAGATCCATTTTAGAAAGTACCATGTTTTGGAGCGCGAAGTTTTTAATAAAGAAACTTCAGGAAAAATTACAAACCTGGAAACGCAGCGGAAATTTGTAGAAATTGAAAAGGAACGCGAGCTGGAGCGCCGTGAGCAAAAGGCCACTTTTAAAATCCTCAACCGCGTCCTCCCCCGCCAGATAGTTGACCGTGTAAAAAACGGTGAAGAAAATATTGCGGATAAATTTCTTTCTGCTTCCGTGCTTTTTGCTGACATTGTTGGCTTTACGCCACTTGCTGAAAAGCTCGGTGCCGATGAAGTTTTAAAACTTCTGTCAGGAATATTTTCGCATTTTGATATGCTGTGTGAAAAATTCGGTGTGGAGAAAATTAAAACTGTTGGCGATTCTTATATGGCAGCGTCGGGTGTTCCTGTTGAAAGTGACAACCACCTTTTAAAAATTGCAAAGCTGGCAATTGCGATGCAGGAAGATTTAAAACTGAATCTTGATTTTAAAATACCTGAGTTGTCTATTCGAATTGGAATTCATACCGGGGAAGTAATTGCCGGAGTTTTGGGAACACAGAAATTAAGTTATGACATCTGGGGCGACACTGTCAATACCGCGGCGAGAATGGAGTCGCACGGAGAGCCGGATATGATCCACGTTACAGAAGACGTTTTTAAAGCTTTAAAGGACAAGTATGTTTTTAAAGAGCGGGGTGAGATGGAGATAAAAGGTAAAGGCAGGATGAAAACATATTTCTTGCTGAAAGAAAAAAATTAGCGATATTTAAAAATATCACTTTTCAAAGGAGGATGAAACCATGTTTTTTAAAAATATCTACGAAAAAGGCCTTGCGCAGGCAAGCTACATGATCGGCTGCCAGAAAACGGGCGAAGCTGTCGTCGTTGATCCGCAGCGCGACATCGCCGAATATCTGGAAATCGCCAAGCAGGAAAAGCTGAAAATCACACATGTGACGGAAACGCATATTCACGCAGATTTTCTCAGTGGCGCGCGAGAACTTGCCGCAGCAACAGGCGCGGAATTACTGCTTTCTGACGAAGGCGGTGCGGATTGGGAATATCTGTTTGAGCACAAAGGCCTGCGCGACGGCGATAGCTTTATGGTGGGCAATATCCGCTTTGACGTACTGCACACGCCGGGACATACGCCGGAGCACATTTCTTTTCTCGTCACAGACACGCCTGCGTCGGATAAACCAATTATTATTTTGACAGGTGATTTTGTATTCGTCGGTGATGTTGGGCGTCCTGATCTGCTTGAAAAAGCAGCGGGTGTTGCTGGAACAATGGAAGATGGCGCACGCCAGATGTTTCAGTCTTTACAGCGCTTCCGCGAATTGCCGGACTACATTCAGCTTTGGCCCGGACACGGCGCGGGTTCTGCGTGCGGAAAAGCTCTTGGCGCGGTTCCTGCATCAACGGTCGGTTATGAAAAAATCGTGAACTGGGCTTTAAAAATTGATAATGAAGAAGAATTTGTAAAAGCGATTCTCGAAGGGCAGCCCGAGCCGCCGAAATATTTCGCGATGATGAAAAAGCTGAATAAGGAAGGCGCGCCAATTCTCGGCGACATCCCGCAGCCCGGCAAACTTTCAAAAGCGGAAGTTTTTAAAATGCTTGACGAGGGCGCGACGATTGTGGATTCGCGCAATAAAGTTCAATTCGCCGAAGGGCATATTCCCGGCAGCTTTAATATCCAGGATAATGGCTCGTTCTCCACGTGGAGCGGCTGGCTTTTGGATTATAAGAAACCGTTTATTCTCGTTGCGGCGGACGACAGAATTCAACATTTGACGAAATCACTCATCCGCATTGGGCTGGACAATATCGCGGGTTACATTCCAAATGTGAATGATTTTAAAAACGAGCTTGTCGAATTGAAAAATATCAGCGCGGAAGATGCTTTTAAAAAGATTGAGTCCGGCGAAAGCCATGTGCTTGATGTTCGCGCGACGTCGGAATACAATGAAAGCCACATTGAGGCCGCGCAGCATATTCACGGCGGATATTTGCCCGAGCGCTTTTCGGAAATTCCGCAGGATAAACCGATTATCGTTCATTGTCTCGGCGGCGACCGTTCGAGTACAGCGACGAGCGTTTTGATGAGCAAGGGTTTTAAAAATGTGACGAATATGCTTGGCGGCATTAATGCGTGGAAAAAAGCAGCGCTTCCGGTGGTGAAGGAAGAAGCGGTTGACGTTTAGCAGTTGGCTGTTAGCTTTAAAAAGCCTTTGCGTACCTCTGCGAAACCTTTGCGCTCTCTGCGTTAAAATCTTAAAATCGAACGGAACTCTCTGCTTTTAAAAAGTGTAATAAGTGTCTGAATCACAAATATTTATCTTTTAAAAAACGGAGAAAAATTATGTCACTCGTACGCGACAAATACGCAGGCGTTATCGGCTACATCCAGAATCTTGGCGCGCAAAATGTGAGAGTTGAAGAAGAAGGCAACACGCTGAAACTCTGGGCGAATGTTCAGTCGGAAGACCAGAAAAACCAGATTTGGGGCGAAATTAAAAAAATCGGCGGCGATCATCCGGGCGATTTGATTGCTGATATTCGTTCGCTTGGCGGTTCTTCGGCAGGTTCGCCTGTTGGAACGCAAACGGCTGGCGGCACAACGGGCGGTTCGCGGATGCACACGGTAGCTCCGGGCGATACGTTGAGCAAAATTTCGCAGCAATATCTTGGCAGCGCTAACCGCTACATGGATATTTTCAACGCGAATAAAGGCACTCTTTCTGACCCGAATAAAATTCAGCCGGGACAAAATCTTATCATTCCAAACGCGTAAGCAATTTTTAAAAAGAAGTTTTTAAAAAGTTTGGTAATTTTAAAAGGTGAACAGTAAAATGTTCGCCTTTTTTTGTGTCTGAACTAGGATTTTTGGGATTTGAGGATTGTAGGATGTTGTTTTTAAAAGTTGTTTTTTGTCTTTAAAATTTCATGCTGAGCGCTGTCGAAGCACGAAATTTCCAACAGGTTTTCTAATGAAAACAGGACTTTTTAAAACTAACGCGACCTTCTGAAACGCATACTTCGACTACGCTCAGTATGAAAGATTCGTAATGTTTTTAAAAATCCTAAAATCAATTAATCCTAAAAATCATAGTTCAGACAAACTCAAAACTCACAATTCAAAACTAAAAATTACTCCAAAAATGCTCATAGTTCTCAGCGATATTCACCTTGTGGACGAAACCACCGGCAAGCATAATCCCGCGTTTTCCTCATTTGAAAATGTGTTTTTTCCGCATATCATCGCGCTGGCGAAAAGCAAAGATGTGAAGGAAATTAAACTGCTGCTTTTGGGCGATACGTTTGATATTTTGCGCAGCGAACAGTGGCTCTACGACGAACTGATTGACAGGCCGTGGGGCGAACATGGTTTGGCGGATGTGGTGCAGCCGCGCGTGGGCAGCAAGACGGAAGAGCGCGCTTTAAAAATCCTCGGACAATTGCCCGAAGGCGATTTTAAAACCGATGAACAACCGCCGTCAATTCTTTTTAAAAACTGGAAAATACTGGAATTTCTGCGCACTTTTAAAACGCGTGTTCATGCGGAATTGAAGGCTGAAATTCCAGTGGAAATCATTTTTGTGCCGGGAAATCACGACCGTTTGGCGAATGTGTATCCGCGCGTGCGGGACGAAATTGCAAAGATTTTAAACATTGAGCTGAGCCACGACAACGTGGAAATGCGCGAGAACGGCGACTGGTGGTTTCGCACGTTTTACATGAATGAGGCGTACGGGATTTTCGCGCGGCACGGGCAGCAATTCGACATGTGGAATTACGGCGGTGGCGAGGATTATACGCGCGAGGGCGGCATCCAGGTGCCGATTGGCGACGTGCTCGGCTGCGAATTTGCCACGAAGCTCGCTTTTCTTTTAAAACAGATGCAGATGGAAAACCCGTTTTTAAAAGACGAGCTCATCGAGGCGATGAAGGATTTGGGGTTGGTGCGGCCGTTCACGCTCGGCATGGAGTGGCTGCATCAGCGCATCAAAACGCAGGACCACACCGAAACGCGCGAGGTTTTAAACCGGATCTTTAACGAGGTGCTGGGCGATTTGCTCCGAATCCGGCTCGTGCAGCAGTGGCACACACCAAATACGCGGCTTGACAACGTGGTTCGCGGGCTCTCGCGGCGCTGGCTGCGGTGGATTCCCGACCAGCTTTTAAAACGCCTCGACTCGGAAGACCTGCTCCCCTTTTTCGCCAATATCGGCGCGCATCCGGCTGACCCCGACCGCGACAAACACCTGCTCGCCGCCTACAATGAGCGCATTTGGCGGGAAAATCCGAAAATCCACTTCATTGTGTACGGCCACACGCATTACCCGGCGCAGCGCGCGCTCGACGGCGAAGGCGGCCGCGAGGTTTTTTACCTCAATACGGGTTCGTGGCGGGAGAATATTTTTAAAACGCTGGGCATTGACGCCGAACACGATTTCATCAAGCTGAAGGCGCTCACCTACACGATTTTCTATCGCGGCGACGAGGATTTGGAAGATAAAACGCCGGGCACGCCAAGCTTTGAAGTGTGGACGGGGACGAAGAAGAAGTTTTAAAAGATTGTTTTATGTGCAACCTTTATCAATCGAAACAACTTTTTTTGTTCTTGGTGAGATTACAATTTCCAGCCAACAAAGACCATCATTATTTTCGGTTGGCTGACCGTTTGAGCAAAGAGCATCAAAATAATATCTCAACTCAATAAATTCATCGTCCTCTTTAACTGCATCAATATAATAACATGCAAAAATCTTTCTATTAGGATTGCCTATTAATTGAATGACTTCTTCCTCAGATTTATTAATAAAATGGACATTATCAATAATTAAATCTGCCATTTTATAATTGCGGATTTTTAAACATGAAGTGCTGTCTTTTTTCCATTCTTCTAAAACTTTTCGTATTTCTAGGGAATCAGTTACAGGAATATATCCCGTGGAATTCTCCACTGAAAATAACTTAAAGAAGCTAAAAAAGACTAAACCGAACAACATAATCCAATCTGGATAATTTTTAAAAGAATTTTCATTCCGCAATTTAAAAACTTTTTAAAACTAAATCTCAAAATCATTCGTAAATTTGCATGACCGACTGGTCGGTTAAAAAGAAACTTGTTTTAAAACTATATTTTAAAAGGTAGAAGTCATGCAAAATCATTGGACAGCCGAGCTTTTTAACGCAATTGACACGATGAATACGGATAAATTCGCGAGCTTTATCGCGGAAGACGGCACGCTTACGTTCGGCAATAATCCTTCGGTGACAGGCCGCGAGAATATCCACGCCGTGATTGACGGATTTTTTAAAGCAATTGCGGGCATCAGCCACAAGGTGCAAAATGTTCTGGAAGCTGACGGCCACGTCATCATGCGCGGCACTTCGACATACACGCGCCACGACGGAAGCCGCCTTACAACGCCATTCTGCAATGTTTTTAAAATGGAAGGCGATAAAATCAAAACGTATGATATTTATATTGACCTCAGCCAGCTTTTCGCGCCGGTAGCTGCCGATGTTGCAGTGTCGAATAATTAATCGCTATCAGGTAGGAATTTTCGAAAGGCAGAGTTTTAAAAAC